>NZ_JARDJH010000060.1:0-9628 GCF_039907755.1 Pseudarthrobacter sp. CC12
TCATTAGGTTCGGCATGTCCGGCTGGTGGGTACCGTTCGGGCCGTCCTAGTGGGCTCCGATCAGACTGTCATACTCAGCCGGGCCGCCTGCGCCGCCTGCGCCGCCTGCGCCGAAGAGTGCGAGCAGCACGCCGGCATGCACGAACACTGCAGGATCTGCGCCGAGGTCTGCCGCCGCTGCGAAGACGCCTGCGCCGCACTCCTGACTGCGGTGGGGTGAGACACCGGGCCGCCGCCCGCTGCCGGCTGGCTGATCTATCTGCTAGCCGATCTCCTCCGGCCGGAGATGCGGTGTTCCCGCCGGTGGCCGCAGTCCACTCATCGTGACTCTAACAAGCCGGTGGGCGGCTTCGCGGGAGGTCAGCCCGGCTGCCGCCTCCAAGGCGTGCAGGCAGTACCCGGCGAGCTCGTCGGGAGCGACATCGTCACGGAAGACCCCCGCCTCTGCGCCCTCGCGCAGCAGGTCAGCGAGGAAGTCGTTGAGGTGCTGCTGAGCGCGGCTCACATGTTGGCCCTGGTGCAGCCGCGCCGCCTCTGCCCCGCCATGGCGCGAGTAGGAAATCATGGCGTAGGTCTGGAGAACGGCTTCGAGCTGCCGCTCAGGGCCGTCGGCGCTGTGCCGGACGTGGGCCAGTTGTTCCAGGTGTGCCTGGACCTGGCGCTCGTGCCAGGCGTCGAGAATGGCGTCAACATCGGGAAAATACTTGTACAGAGTAGCCCGCCCGATCCCGGCTGACTGGGCAATCTGCGACATCGTCACCGAGGCCAGCCCCTGCTCCCCCACCAAAGCAGCTGTGGTGTCCAGGATGGCGGCCCGGACCGCGCTCCGGTGCGTCTCGATGGTCTGGTTCCAGAGTTTCGGCATTCCTGAATTATACGCTTCGTCGCGCCTTGGACATCTTGACGGGTACGATACATACTGTCTTATAAGAAGCGGCCGCTATGGCTAACGACTGCACGGGAGAAACGACATGACAAACGAGCGAAACCGCCCAGAAATGGGCACAGAACGCGACAGAGAGACTCTGACCGGTCCGCCCCGCTGGGTCAAAGTCTCCGCGATCGTTGCGGGCATCCTGATCCTTGTCGTCATTGCCGTCATGCTGCTCACCGGGGGTCAGCACGGCCCCGCCAGACACGGATTCGGCATTGCCGCACCCGTCTCACCCCCCGCTGCTGTGCAAAGCCAGCCTGACCCGCCCGCGTTCCGCCATGACGGCGGCCAGATGTGAGCCTCCGATGCTCCTGACATCCGCGACCCGGAAATTTGTGCTGACCCTGCATGTCATGTCCTCAGTAGGCTGGACCGGAGCTGTCGCTGTTTTCGTCGTCCTCGACATTGCGGCCCTGCCCGGGCCGGACCCTCAGCTGGGACGCGTCCTCTGGCTGGCCCTGCAGGCGTCCGTTTGGTCCCTGCTCGTTCCGCTGGCCTTCGCCTCCCTGCTGACCGGCCTCATTCTCGCGCTCGGAACGGTGTGGGGTCTGTTCCGGCATTACTGGGTGCTCTTCAAGCTCGTCCTCACGCTCATCGCGACCGTCGTGCTGGTGCTGTACACCCAGACGATCAGCACAGTAGCGGGCATGGCGGCAAACCAGGCGATGTCCGGCTTGGGCTTTCCCTCTACCCTGCTGCACACCGGCGGTGGCCTCCTGGTGTTGCTTCTGACAACCGCCCTGGCCATCTACAAGCCTCGGGGCATGACACGGTACGGCCAGCGAAAACGACTGGAGCAGCGCAAGCAGGCCGTGCCGTAACAACTGCGGCATCGTCGTGGAAAGCGGCCACGTGAGCGTTGTGGAAGCTAGGATCCGATCCAGCAGCGACGATGGGGATCAGAATGCGGATTCAGGCATCGTCTGGGTTATCGAGTTGCTTACGCAGCCGCTGGACCTCGGCCTCGGCCGCGGCAAGTCGGGCCGCAATCTTCTTCCGGTCGATGTTTGGCGACGGGGCCGGTGCCGGACTCGTCTTCGAGACTAGCCAGCCGATCCGCTGGTAGCCAGTGATCCGCCGGACGTGCGTACACGTGAAGCAGTCTCTCTCTGGTTCGGGGCGCGGCCAGCGCAGGTCGATCATCTTCCGGATGTGGTCTCGCTCGGGGCCCTCGTGTGGCCAACCAGTGTGCCCTTCCGCGGCCCAGCATTCCTCGAAGTCGCGGCGGATCTCCTCTATGCGCTCCTCGGACACCAGCCTGGGCCCGTTCTCAGGCTTCCAGTCCACGTCGGTGCAGACCTGCGCGTAGTGCCCGCAGGCGAGCTTGACCCGCCAAAACGCCGACGAGTGCGGCTCGGGTTTCCGAATCTTCGCCCAGTCTTCAGCATCCATCCAGTCGTACTCCGGTTCCTCGGGATCAGCCGGGAACTCCGTGACCTTCCGATCAACCCACTCGACGATGTCGCGATATGGCTTCTGGGTACGCCCGTGGTCGGTCGTGCACCAGTACTCTCCTGAGGGAAGCCTGCATCGGGTGATGAGGTCGAGGTAGCTGCGATCGTCCGGATACTTGTCCTCTCCGTGCGTGTAGACCTCGCGTGTACATCCGCACTCCAACTGGACGCGCCAGCGAAACATGTCCTTGGGTTCTGGGACGAAGAGAGGCCAGAACACCGGCTGGTACCGCTGCCGTAGCTCGGCCACAGCCTTCTCGAACTCCCGGAGCGCCTCCTTCTGGGGCCGCGCCCGCCCAGGTACTCGCTTCAGCAGTTTTCCGGTTTCACGTGTCTGGTCGTCGACCGGGGCAGTCTCGCCGACGCTCATTATTCAATGCTCGTCCACAGCGTCACCCAAGTCTAGGAACAGGCCGGACATCATCCCGAAAACGTAGCTTTGAACAAAAGCCAGGTCCTGCGCAGTTCCAGCTGATGGTTTCTCGTTCGGCTAACAGGTTGGCACCATATCCCCCATGCCTCTCCACGATGCGCACGTGGGGAATTTTCTTCTGCCTTGCACCGGGAGCACCTCGGCGACAATGGCCAAATCAGTTGCGCGGACTGGGACGATACGAAAACGTGCGCGCTAGCTAGAGGGCAAGCCCAGCTTGTCGAAGAATGCCCTGTTCCGTTCAGTGGCCGCGTTGACGAGCCGGTCAAAGTTCATGACCTCGATGTAAGCCTTATACGGTTCGTTGAAGCCGAAATAACCGAGGCCGTCGTGGGTCGGGCGCAGGCCCGCATACTTGCACCGGTCGATCATCGTCGGCGTAAGATCTGCGACGACGTAGCAGAACGCGGGCAGCTCCGGTGTCTCAGGGATCGGGCGTCCGGATGCTGTCTTAACCCCGCCGGCGCGTACACGTTTGACGTAGTCCAGGCACTGCTGGATCGGGTCTTTGTCCTCCGAAGCGTCGTTGCGCATCGGCCGCTTGATTTCAATCACGACAATCGACGGCAGCGGGAGCTTCTCCCCCTCTGCCGCAAGTACCGGAGTGTCAACAAGCCGAGTCGCGATCACATCCGGTTCCTTCATGGAATCGGACCCGGTGATCGGCATGCTCTTGAGCGTTTTGTCAGAGGCGAGGTAGTCGTGAAACGCAAGCCGCTCATCGATAATCCACAGGTTTGAGGCGTCGGTCCCGATCTCGTTCGAGGTGGTCCGCATAGGGATAAGCAGCGAGTGGATAACGTCCTCTCTCCTGTATTTGCCCTGTTCGTCGGACCTGATCAGGCGGGCGAGGATGTCGAGGATCGTACGCCGTCGAAACACGTACGCGGCCAAGTCTGACTGGTTGATCTCAGTAACCGTGTCAAGGTAGTGGGTGAGGCGTTCCTCGTAGTTCTCCATAGGCACGGAGCCAACTTCAGCGAACACAACCTGGCCCTCGGCGATGGCGTCGGCTTCGAGTTTCTGCAGGTTTCTGTGGAGAAGAAGCTCCAGGTCCTGATCCTTTATGGATGGGTCGACTGTAACGCCCAGTGACTCAAGTCGAGTCAGAACTGGCCTGTACCGCGGCGCACGATTGCTCACGAAGTCGTTGACCCGGGCCGCGCCCTCTTTACGGGCTGCGGTGAGCGGAGCGGCGAGGATTTTCTCCACTTCTTGCAGCACCCCAGCGCGGATATCGTCCAGCGAAATATCGTCCACCAGAGGCGTGCCCGCGACCCGTTCACTGATGTCGAAGGCAGTTCGATCCGAGCGAACATGAGCATCAAGGTAATCGGAGGACAGATAGCAAACGTACGTGAACTCGGCGGATGTCTCGTCCTTGAGCCTGCCGTAGAGCCCGGGTACCTTGCTTGTGATGTTCTCCTCCAGGACCACGCGGCTCGCGGCACACCAATAGAGCTTCGGCGCAGGGTTCCGTGTGGACGACTTGAGGCACAGATTGACCATGTCGAACTTCTCGCCCTTGACGTCGATCGTGGTCGTCGGCATCTCGGAGTACACGAAGTCGTCCATCAACTCCTTGAGCGACACGGCCTCATCGTCTTCGACGATCGTGACCTCCGGCGCACCGCCCGGCCGGAGGAAGTACCAGATGCAGTGCTCGAACACTTCCCGGGCGATGGCGTCGACGGTCTTCGGCGCGTTTCGCTGAAACGCATCCTTGAATCCGTCCAAGAGCACTACCGTGCCGGTGTCCTCGAATCCATCCGGGTCCTCGACATGCTCTACCTCCCGCTCGATGGAGAATCTGAACTGACGTCCACGGAGCATCCCTGCTGCACCGTCTTCGTAGGCGCTGCGGATCGAGACCCTGTCGAATGCCTTGAGCCAGAGCAGACGTCCGACGCCACGGCAACCGATCCCAGCCTTGTAGTCGCTGTCCAAGGTTTCGAATGAGGCCATGTTCTCCGGGGTGAAGCCGACACCGTTGTCCTCGATGCTGAAGCCGACGATCGGATTCAGCGCACGGCCGGGACCGGCTGAGCCGAAGCCCAGATCGTCCTGCGGGCTGCGCCGGACCTTGACCGTCAGACGCCCCCGCTCGATTGCGTCGCCGAAGCGCGCGTCAAGGGCCTGGACGCCGTTGACGACAGCCTCCAGGAGAGGCAGGAGCGCATGGCTCTTCGGCAGGCTCGTATTCCGGACGCGCCCCGCCAGAGATGTAGTCAGCGCCATGCGGCTCCTCCTTGCTCAGATGTGGCTACTCTATCCGTCAGCTCGGACATTCCTTGGCATGACGCAATCCCGGAGCTGTGGACCTACCGCAGATTGGGAGGGGAGGTGAGGAACACGGCTGCTCGTTCGTCCTGCAGGAGTGTAGGGGCTTCTACGCCCAGCGCAATTTTCATTCGCTGTCTGATCTCCGGCGACCTGACTTGGGGGAAATCTCCCCACCAGCACAGGTATTGGGCGCTAAGTCACATGCTTCACGGTCGAAAGCAGAGCGGTAAGCGCTATCACCAGGTCGATGCCCCAAGCGCACGGCCGGAAGAACCGCAGAAACAGTGCCCATCAACACCCTCCCCCAAGGCTTTAGGGCAGGCTGGGCAACGGCTGATCCGGCCCCTGTCCCTGCGGGCACGGATCTGCTAGGAGACAGCAGCCGGGGGTGGACGGATAATGAGCGGCAATGGAACCAAAAGCTGATGTTTCACGTAGCCCCAGCCCAAGGGAAGAGTGGGCCTACAGGCTGCGTGACGATGCGCCGTCCGAGCGGGTGCACATCGTGGCGGTGCACCAGGAGGGTCGAAGATTCCGGGTCGACATCCGTCACTTGCACGGCCATCCACCGGGCAGGGAAGAGAACGTCCCTCGTTCCCGGCTCAAGTGCCGTGGGAAGACGTAGTCCCGTACAACGCCTCCATGGATGGCTGGAGGCGGCTCAAGGCCGAGTCCATCGACGACCATGAGGCGTCGGCCCTGTGGGCGGCCCTTGAGTTGGTTGTACCTTTGAGGTCGCCGAGCTGTCTGTCGCCTCAAGCGACGATTCGTTGACGGTCCACGATCACATCGCCTTCGAAACGCTAACCGGGCAGACCGTGGCCGCCGCGCATCTGAAGATACGGAGCCTTCTTGGCGGCGAGTCCTGCCTGCTTCATCTACGCGTGACACCGCTGTTCTTGTCGGACCTCCTAGTTAGCGTTAAGCCTGACGACACTATTAGGGGGACACATGTTTGACCGAGACACCGAGTACCCAACAGCCGTAGCGAGCTACGATGACGAGGGCATCAGCGCGGCGATCGACTGGTGCGTCGAACAGATGCAGACGGATGACACGCTCTCTGTCTGGACGGCACTACAGTCGAACCTCGGCAACTGCGACGCCTTGGAGCGCCTCGTGCAGCGACACAGCAACGTGTCGCATATCACCGGTCGTGGTGGCGGGACGCCACAAGGTACCGGTACCGTGCTGATGGCTTGGCCGGACATGGACGACATCGGGAAGCTGGTGCGCTACGGCCACGGGATCCGCGCCATCTGCGTCATCACTTGGAACGCCGACCGAATCCGCTCGTGGGTCACGGCGATGAAACCGGACATTCTTGGCGACGGCTCGGACTGGAAGCCTCCCTCCGCCGAACTCGACCCGATCGTCATGGAGGCTCTGAGAAGCCTGACGCTTACGGTGAACCACAACAACACGATATCGGCCGGCTTTGAGAAGGATCAGGTGGTCGGCGTACTCCTGGCGCTGCGCGACGCCAGAATCCCGATGGACGCCGACGCCATGCAGGGCTGGGCCCTTGCTCAAGGGTGGGCCGGCAAGAATCCGGAGCGGCTGGCGCAGTACGTCCGGGACATCAACGGCGGGAAGCGCCCGCGAGCCCGGCACGTGCTCCGTACGGACTATATCGACTACCTGCGGCAGAAGCTGGCATCGGGTGACGATCCTGACGCTGAGGATTAGGAATCGCAGTCGGGTAATTGACTACCCATCTTCTGGCTCCTCTGCGAGTCCGAAGTGCGCGGCGATGTCGCTGAGTCGTCATCCCAGCTTTGAGGTCGCACGTCGTGCATGACGAGCGCCGGGCAGGAGCTCGGAAAGGGCTCTGTCTACCCGAAGAGCACTGCTCCGCATGGTGAGAAATGCCCGTAATTACAGGGAACACATCACATAATTACTTAAGGACATACCCCCGGAGGACCGCGCACTTAAGTGTGCATGCGCTCTGGAATGCGGTTATGTCCCTAAACAGGCATTCGGGCGAGGGAGTCCGGGATCAGATCTCGTCGAACGGCAGCTGGACGACCGCATCGCCCGGGTCTTCGGTGCCCGAGGGCGGAGCTGCGCTCGGGTGGTCCTGGTACAGCGCGTCGGAGGTGATCTGTTCGTAGGCGTCCGAGATGCCTGCGCCCCTGGTCCCGAGGAGCTGCTCCCAGTCGAATCCCATGCACACGATTTTATCGGCCGTTATCGAACTCGCGAAGGATCGCCTCGACACGCGCGGTCAGTTCGTCGGCGCGCTTGAGGACCTGCTCTTCCTCCTCGCGCGACATCTGCCGCCGGAGGCTGGCCTGCATCGCAGCCGCAGCAGGCCCCGGCCCAGGTGCGGGCTCCGGACCGTCGAGCAGCAGGGCAGCGGCACTGATGACAGCCGACAGCGAGGACGGGTGCATGGAGTGGTAGGGGTCGATCCACCCCCAGCGATCGACGGCGGGCAGCATGCCGACGCAGAGGTGCCAGTCCGGATTGGGGTCTGGCCGCAGGTGCCGGTGCGCAGGTCCTTCTTCGTCGCGGCGGTGCCCCAGGGCCCGGACGGAACCGTGCGACCATCCGTAGTTGGTGCCGAGCACATCGAGCCACGACCAGGTGACGCACGCCGGACAGGCATCCGGTTCCGGGGTGACGCCGATCTGCCCGCGCACCCGGTTCATTGCGTCCGGCGGCAGTCTCAGCGCACCTGACCTGTCCAGCCCGAGGCCTCCGTGGGAGGGCGGTGCCAGCAGAACCGCAGCGAAGAGCATCCGGCGCAGCCGCAGCCGGAAGACCCAGTGGGTGTCCGGGTGCTGGATGATCGCCGTCGCGCGCTGGATCAGCCGCTGAAGGGAATTGGGGTCGTCCCGGCGCCGGCGCGGCCAGGCCGGGGCAGTCTGGGGTTCGGGGGCGAGCAGCCGGCGCAGTGATGCGAGCACAGCTTTTGGCGGATCCGCCTGCCGCGAGAACAGCGTGAGCGTCGGCTCGTCGAGCCGAAAATCGGGTACACCTGCGACGGTGCACCAGTCGGTCCAGAGTTCAGGGAGTGCCGTCGTCATTCTCCTGATTGTCCCATTGGGGCCCGGTTCGGCAAGAGCGTCGCGTCACGCGAAGGTACGGACGTTCGGATGGGGCTTGAAGAACCGGGAAAAAGGCGGCTGGCATCCAGGGCGGGTCATGGTGAGCGGCGAATCGATCAGAGTCTGATCAGGTCTTAGATTTCTCTTCGCACTACCTCCCCGTGATCTTATCCGGGACGGTGCGGCGGTTGTTTTTCCCTCACCGCGTCACGCGAGGGCGGTCTTCCTCCATGCCCCGATAAGCGCACTTATCAGGGACCCAACGGCAAATGTCACTACACCGACTTGCTCCGAGCCAGATCGTGGGAAGGACAGTTCCCGCAAGCGGCCCGACGGGCCGCCCTATCCGCGGGTGGCAGATCAAGCCACTAGCACGCGAGAGGGACATGCGTGGATGATCCGAAGCGTGAACGACTCAGCGCGTAGCAGTGACCACATTTAGAATTGATCCCATGGAGCGCAAAGGTAAAAAGGGGCAGGCTTCTTCCGAGGCCGCCGCTAAAGCCATCGCGTTGCGGCCGATCCCGCCGGAGGCCATTCGCTCCGGGGCCACTGTCGCGGCCGCCATCGCGATCCGTCGCGAGCAAGAGCGTCTGACGGCACTCGGGGGCAATCCAGACCGGCGCTGACGCGAGCTTGCGATTGGACCAGAAGTCATCCCTAAGCAGTCGGGAATTCGG
This sequence comes from Pseudarthrobacter sp. CC12, assembly GCF_039907755.1. NCBI lineage: Bacteria > Bacillati > Actinomycetota > Actinomycetes > Micrococcales > Micrococcaceae > Pseudarthrobacter > Pseudarthrobacter sp. CC12. The sequence goes on from NZ_JARDJH010000060.1 coordinate 8,841, forward strand.
CGTCCGCCGGCAACCCTGTACTGCACCTTGAACGGCCAGGGGCGCTACGCTCGGAATCCTCCGACCGCCACACGCCGGCGGGTTCCTGCGGTGGAGTAGACTCGGACCATCATGATCAGCCCGTTGCCGTCAGGCAGGCCTGATTTTCTTTGCCACTGCAGGCTCCGCTTCTCTGCGAAGGCTGCTCTCAGTTCGTCGACTGATTCGGGATGCGGTGGTGCAGCCGAACGAATTCGACGGGCACCTATTTGTCGCGGCGCCCGTGCCGTCGTAGGGCTCCGATATCAAGGCGGCGCGGGCCTCGGTTGCCTGCTTGGGCCGGCCTCGGTCTTCCAGCCCACCTCGTCCACGATCGCTCCCAAGTCTGAGCTCGAGACAGTCCATGGCGATATCAAAGGCCAATTCCATGTCGGTAACCCGCGAACCGGCTACGCACCGTCTTCCTTAGCCCCACGGGCAAAGTCGGCGAGTGACAGCGCCATCTGCGCCTTTGTGAGCAGCAGGTGTCCCCCTGCCATCCTTGATCAAGGTACTGGTCTCATGAGTAGGCGATCTCCGTCACCACGTCACCTCTCCATGCTCCTCTATATAGGCATGGTAGATCGGTTGGGATCTCGCAGTGGTCGGTGTCCCGGAAGCGGGTCTCATCGACCACACTCCGAAAGTTTTGGGGGCCAGAGGCGGGCACCCACCTCGTAACCTGCAGTCACATGGGGTTAGCCTCTGTTGGTGGACACCTGAAGTAGCGGGATCCTGGGATTCTGCGGGAAGGTGTTCTTGTGAGCACA
>NZ_JARDJH010000061.1:0-8923 GCF_039907755.1 Pseudarthrobacter sp. CC12
ATCGAATATGAAACAATCAACCGGACCGCGCTCACAGCGGCCTAAGACCCCGAGTCAACAAAAGCCGGGGCAGTCCCTTTCGTGGCCGCCTACGGGCAGTTTTTCATGGCCGCTAACAATGGCAACCGGCTGGTGATTGAGGGCCCGAAGGCGACGGCACCAAGCCTCCCATACAACCTGTATCAAGTTGCCTAGCGGCTCTTGTCGATGGGCACCGTCGACACTCGTTGTCGGATACAAAAAAGCCACCAGCCTGCGGCGTGGCGGCCGCCAGCTGGTGGTATCTTGATGCCCCTATGTCTCGTCAAGCGTCGTTGAGCCATTGGCGGTATGCGTTGGTGAGGGGTGCGACGCGGAGCTTTCCGCGTTCAAGTTCTGAGATCCGGGGCTGGTTGGACTCCGAGGTGGGTGGCGGCGGCTTGCAGGGTGAGTCCGTGGGTTAGCCGTCGTGGCGCAGGTCCGCGATTGATGCGATCGTGGGAGGATTCGTCAGGATCCGGTAGACCTCGCGGCGATGGCTCGTTTGAGGCGTCGGGTGGTTTCGCGTGGGCTCTTGCCTTCGCTAGTCTTTTCTGGATGTAGGCCTTGATGCGGGGGCGCTGCTCATGCGGGTCAGGGCGATTTCGTGTCGTGAACCAGATCCTGGAAATCGACGGGATCAAGCGCACCAGCACCGCCATCTCCGTCATGGAACACATGCCACCCCGGTACCACGGCCTCATCAGCCGGCTGTCCACGGAGGAGTCCCGCGACTAAGCATAGGCGATGCGCACCACAGGTGGGCTTTTTGTTACTTCCCCTCACTTCTACTGCCAAACGGACGAGCGGATTTTCTGCAGACTTTCTTGAATGCTTCATTGGAAAGGGCGCTATGCCAAGCGATTTCGGACTGCCGCGTTTCGTCTGGCATGAAGTTCTTTGTCCCCCAGCTTTGAGTTTATAGTGGCTTTGCCCCCGCAACAACGAATGCTAGGAGATCAAAGACGCCAGGGCCTTTCACTCCTTGGAGATCTTCAATTCGCGTCCAGCCATCCCTAACGTCCGGCGCAGCCGGTTGGTGTGCGGCAACCAGCGAGCGAGGGTAGCCCTCCGCACCGAGCGCGGCAAGGAACATTTGTCTATCTGCTACTTCGCCGGTCAGCTCGGTGACGGTATTACGACGAAATCCAACAGATTAAGCAGCGAATTGTCAGTGCTAATACCTACGCTTAGAGAACCACCGCATTTTCGTTACCGTTCGTGTTCGGGGGAAGCATGAAGGAGAAGCACATAGAAGTTCCCGCTCAAGGGTCAAAACAGGACGCTGTTCTGTGGGAAGAACCAAGCGGGAAGATCTACAACGTCCATAACGAGAGTGACTGGTCGTATATCCGGCGCAATAAGCCGGTGCTCAAATGCCCAGTGAGACTCTGTAACGTGAAGCTCGTAGCTGTGGATCGGCAAGGCACTCGCCACTTCCGGAATGCAGCAGGCTCTGTTGACTGCCGTCATTTCACGGCCCGTCCAGCGGATCACTCGACTCGGGGCGGCGGACCAATGTCCGACGAACATCGGTGGTACCAGCATGAGATTGCCAAGCAGGTCTCAAGACGGTCCCACATGAGGGCAATTGTCGAGGACTACGAGTCCAACGCAGACGTTCTTATTCTCAATGACGCCACCAACCGATCCCTCGCCATCGAGGTGCAGCGCTGGGACACAGACATCCATCACAGGACTGAGCACAGACTATCTCTAGGCCATGAGGTTCTATGGTTGATAACGGACTCGGCGCAGTTGTCACCTGAAATGCAGCACCAAGTCTATTTAGGACGGGGAGCATTCATTAGGGTGCGAACCTTTGATCAGCCCTATGTGTCCCTAAAACCATGGGAACAAGGCGCACCCCGCTGTGTTCCGGTAATGGAAGTTGCAGGAACTATCGCCAGGCTGGATGATTCATCAGGCGCCTTGCGGGGAACGCAGTTGCCACTCATGCGGGTCGTAGACGAAATTCTCGATGGTAAGCGGAATTGGATCTTTCCCGGGAGCAAGGTCTTTAAGAATCGCTCAGGGGCCGGGCGAACGGGTGGCGCATGGGTCCGAAACATCGACTATACAAACGCCCTGATCCGAGCATCCGGCCTAGAGATTCAGCCGCTCCCGGAAACGTCGTACTATGGCCGGCGTTCTGCACCGATCGTTCGTCCCCTTTCCTACCTGGAATTGGAAGCAGGCTATGGCAGAACCTAGAACTACGGCTTTGCCGCACGGCAGTTACCTGGTTGCCTTCACAGCTGGCTTGGGCCGGAATTCTTCGGCTGACCGCTGATCCCTACAACCGCCGCTGCCGGAACATAGGAAACGACTCCCGCACCCGGTCCACCGTCTCCAGCGAAACCTCCACCGCCCGCACGCCAGGCTCCAGCCCCAGGTCAGCCTCCACAACGCCCATCGGGTCCACCAGCACACTACGCCCCACTGACACCGGCGGCGCCTGGCACACCCCCGCCACGTACACGCTGTTCTCGATCGCCCGCGCCGCGTTCAGCGCCAGCCACTGTTCCGTCTTGTGCTCACCCGGCACCCAGGATGAGCAGACCAGCAGGACCTGCGCGCCGGCGTCGGCCAGTGACCTGGCAAGCTCCGGGAACCGCAGGTCGTAGCAGGTCATCAGCCCGAACCGCGCTCCCCCGTGCTCGAACACCACCGGGGCAGTGGAAGCACCCGGCTTGATGAACTCGGATTCCCCGAAGCCCTGCGCGTCGAAAAGGTGGATCTTCCGGTAGAAAGCCAGCCGGCCGCCGTCGGACCCGAACGCCACCAGCGTGTTGTACGCCCTGCCCGGCTCCTCCGAGGTCTCCACCACGCCCGCCACCAGCGCGATGCCGTGGCTGCGGGCAATATCGGCGAGCTCACGGCAGACGGGCCCGTCCAGCGGCTCGGCCACCGCGGGGAAGGTCGCGTCCACCTTTTTCTTCTCGTAGGTGGCGTACTCCGGGAAGGCGACCAGCGCGGCGCCGTCGTCCGCTGCCTGCGAGGCGAACCGGGCGATCGCGGCGAGATTCGCCTGGATGTCGGTGCCCGATTCCAGCTGCCCCAGCGCTATCCTCACGGATCTTCCCTCCCTCGGCCGAACGGCCACACTACAAACGAACCAGGCTCAGGCGGCTGCCTCGACGGTCGCCTTCTCCGTGGCCGCCATTTCCGGCGGCGAGGCCTTGAAGCCGCGGGTGATCAGGGCTAGGACAATCACGCCCAGCACCAGCCAGGACAGTCCCAGCGTAATGGCGTTGCTGTCCAGCTGGGAGAGCAGGTAGGCGCAGATGACGGCGCCGATCATCGGGACCACCACGTAGGACACCGGGTTCAGCTGCTGCCCGGCCCGGCGCTGGCGCACATAGTGGAACACCACCGAGGCGTTCACCAGCGTGAAAGCGGTGAAGGCACCAAAGTTGATGAACGACGTCGAGGTTGCCACGTCCAGGAAGATCGCGATCAGGCCCACGATGCCGGTGATCACCAGGTTCGCCACCGGGGTGTGGAACTTCTCGTTGAGCCGGCCAAAGACGGCCTTGGGCAGGACGGAGTCGCGGCCCATCGCGTACAGCAGGCGGGACGCGCTGGCCTGGGCGGCGAGGCCGGAGGCGAACTGCGCCACCACCAGGCCGGCCAGGAACACGGCGCCGAACAGCTGCCCGCCGATCTGCAGTGCGATTGAGCTGGCAGCGGAGGCGGAGTCCTCGAACACGCCGCCGGCGTGGACCAGCTGGGTCACGTAGGACACCGCCACGAAGATGCCGCCGCCGATCAGGGCCACCAGCATGATGGCGCGCGGCACGGTCCGGCGCGGGTCGATGGTTTCCTCGGTGAGGGTGGTGACGGCGTCGAACCCCAGGAACGAGTACGCGGCGATCGCGGCGCCGGCGGAGATGGTGGCGAAGCTGGACGTGTCGTTGAAGAACGGCTGCCCGCTGGCCAGTCCCCCGGCGCCGTTGGCGGACACCACGTTGCCGATGGCCAGCGCCACGAAGAACACCAGGACCAGCAGCTGGAACGCCATCAGCACGTAGTTGGCCTTGTCCGCCACCTTGATGCCCAGGATGTTCAGCAGCGTGGTGATCACGATGAAGCCCACAATCCAGACACCGATGGGGATGCCTGGGAACTGCGCGCTCAGGTAGGAGCCGCCGATGAGCCAGATGACCATGGGCAGGAAGAGGTAGTCGAGCAGCACGGCCCAGCCCACCAGGAACCCGACCCGGGGATCAATGGAGCGGCGGACATACGTGTAGGCGGAGCCGGCCACGGGGTGGACGATGGCCATCCGGCCGTAGCTGTGCGCGGTGAACAGCATGGCTACAAGCGCCACGAGGTACGCGGCGGGCGCGGCACCGCCGGTGGTTTCGGCGATGATGCCGAAGATTCCCAGGACGATGATGGGGGTCAGGTACGCCAGCCCGAACAGGACCAGCGAGGGCAGTTTCAGCGTGCGGGTCAGGGTTGTTGACACGGTGTTTCCTTACGGCTTGTAGGACGGCGGTGTCCAGGTGGCCGGGTTGATCCGGCCTTGGTAGATGGGAAGTTCGACGGCGGGCTCCCCCTCGCGGAACTGCGACCAGGGGCGGTTGAGGTTCTCCGTGCCGTGTGTGCGGACGCGGTCGACGGCGGCCAGGTCCAGTTCCGCGGTGAGCAGCACCGGCTGATCGACCGGGGACTCGGCAAGGGTGTTGCCCTCCGGGTCCACGATGATGCTTTGGCCCTTGCCGGTGGGGCCAGCACAGTTGACGCTGACCATGAACACCTGGTTCACGATCGCGTTCGCCTTGGCGAGGACGAGCTCCTGTTTCCGGTCCGGCGTCGTGGTTTTGACGACGTTGAGGATCACCTCGGCGCCCATCCAGGCGAGCTGGCGGGACACCTCCGGGTACCAGGCGTCGTAGCAGATGTTCAGGCCGACCCTGCCGATGCCGGGCAGGTCCACGGTGGTGAACCGGTCGCCTGGATCGTAGGGCTCGAACGGGCGCCAGGGGAAGATCTTCCGGTAGTAGCCGGCGAGCTCCCCTTCGGGGGACAGGACCAGCTGGGTGTCGAACAGCTGGCCTTCGGGGCCGCGTTCGCAGACACTGCCGGGGACCAGCCAGATGTTGAGGTCTTTGGCGAGCTGTTGGAGTTCTTTGACGCGTGGGCCGTCCAGGGGCTCGGCGCTCGCCTGGAGCATTTCGGTTCTTTGCAGGTCCGGGTTTTGGTCGCCGAAGAGGTGCAGCTCGGGGAAGACGACCAGCTTGCTGTGCGGCTGGGCTTCGAGGGCTGCTTTGACCTCGTCCGCGAAGGCCGAAACCGGTTCGCCGATGAGCCGCGGCCTTGCCTGGGACGCGACGAGGGGAAGGATGCGTGACATGGGTTTTTCTCCGCTGTGGGGGTGTGATCCGGGTTATATTAGATCAGAATGATCCAATAAAGGGAAGGGGGCCGGCGTGGGCCGTAAAGTAGCGGTCATGACCGATCAGCTGGAGGACACCCCCGAACCCCCGCGCCTGGGTGCCGGCAGGATGCCCGGGATGGAGCGCCGGAGCGCCATGGACGCGGTCCGGATGCGGATCGGCATGGCCATTTCCCTGGGGCTGCTGAAACCGGGCGAGCGGCTGCCGGACCAGGAGGACGTGGCCCTGGGTCTGTCGGTCAGCCCAATTACCGCGCGGCGTGCGCTGGCGAGCCTGGCAGAGCAGGGCGTGGTGGTGCGGCGGCGCGGCCGGGCTGGCGGGACGTTCGTGGCGGACGCGCCGCCTGCTGAGGTTTTGGCGTCACTTTCCGCGTCACCGGCTGAGTCCCAGGCGGTAAACCGGCTGGTGGACCGGAGGCTTTTGTTTGAGTGCGCGGTCACCCACTATGCGGCGGTCAATGCCACAGCCGAGCAGCTGGACGAGTTGGAACGGCTGACCCAGGAAATGGCGGAGTCGACTGACTGGTCCTACTACCACCGGATGGACGAGCAGTTTCATCAATTGGTGGGCACTGCGTCATGCCTGGACTCCGCCGTCGAGGTCTATCACGAGACGCTCGCCGAGCTCTACGACTACTTCATCCCCTACCCCATCGAGAAGCTGCACAAGTCCAACCAGGACCACATCGCCCTGGTCGCCGCCCTCCGCGCCGGCCGTGTTGAGGAGGCCGTGGAGGTGGCCCGGAAGCACGTGGACATCCTGCACCGGACGATGTTCATGGGGCTGCCGCAAGGTGGGGCCACTTAAAGCTAATCGGCCAGCAGCCCCTCGCGTGAGGCCGGTGCTGCTGCGCACTCGGACTACGATGAGGCATGGATTCTGCCCTTGTTGCCGCCCTGATTACAGCGTCTTGCGCCCTAGTGGCTTCTTTAGTTGCGTCATTAATTGCAGCGACATCAAGTCGGCGCACACAACTGGGCCTAGCAAAGAACAACGAAGAGCTGATCCGCCTGAAAGACCGCCTTGATACGGATAGAAACGATCACGAGCGGCAGCTAAGCGCACGAGCCGAAGTTGAAAATCTTCGAGAACCGCTACTGGGTGCGGCCAAGGATTTGCAGGGCCGCATCGATAACATTCGCAATAGAAACTTCGTTTTTTACCTCAATAGTGAAGACGCCTACCGCCGTGATGTGGCACTTCTTGGCACTCTGCATCGGTTTGCTAGATATTGGGCCGTTCAGGAACTCCTGCACAGCCGTACCAACTTGCTACGTTTCGATTCCGACCAACGCACCGCCGACGTTGCCGAACACGTCGGCCGACTGGCACGCACCTTCGCATCAGACAGCTCCGCCGGTCTCAGCCTCATCTTCTGGCGAGAGGAACAGCGGGCCGTCGCCGAGCTAATGCTCGATTTCAGCAGCGAAGACCCATCGGCTACGGTCACGGGATTTGCCACCTTCAGAAGGAGGTATCACGAGGACCTCCGAAGAGAGGCGCCCGAAGACCTCGCCCTCTGGTTGGGCCGCTTCGCTCAGGACCTCCAACTGCCAAAAATCGCCGAAAACCGTCGCTTGAAGGAACTGGGCGAAAACCTTGCCACATTAGTCGAAACACTGGAAAGGGACCGGACTGTCAACGAAGCGCGGTAAGCGCTCGGTCCTGGCCGGTAGTTTTCACTCGGTTGGTCCTCATCGCATTTCGTGGCCGCCGTTCCGACAGGAATGCCCTGTTCTCCTGACGCGTCGTCGATGGCTCCGGCTCTCCGGAGCCATAAATGGGAACGGCGCTGGCCGCTTGCGTGCCATGATCTTGCTTGCAGTTGCCTGACCGGCAGCAAGGTGGTTTCAAGGCAGCCGCCAGATTATAAAAATCAGGCGTTGCGTCGCCTAAGTATCTTTCATGCTCCACAAAAAATAACACCCTCAAGGACGGCGTCGAACCCCAGGAAGGAATGGGCGGCATCGACGAAGGTGGCGGTGAACCTAGGAACACGTTTGGTGTACGACCGTGGCCACCCCTTATACCTAAAGCTGCGACAATGACTACCCACGTACCCTTGCGTGTTTGCCTGATGTGCGCCGGAGTGCGGATCTACGTTTTATTTCAGCGGTACTCCGGAAGCGTCACGGCTGAAAGTATTCGCCTTGCACAGGATCATGATGCCTTCGATGACACCCCATAGACCGACAAACCCGAAGGTAAATGCGAACGTCAGGACGAAAACGGCAGCCTGGACAACTCCCCAGCCTTTGTCGCCCAAGTAGAATCTGTGTGCGCCAACAAAACCAAGCAGGATCCCTAAAATTCCGGCTGTCGTCCTCGACTTTTGCTCCCGTCCTTCAGGCGTAACCGATTGCCATTCACGGCGGGCAATCTCCTTGGCTGCAGCCGCAGGCATGGTCTCCATCGTCCATCGCACTCCGTCCCAGCGGCGGGCGACGCCAGGCTCCTTGTTGTACCATCCGGCAGTCACAGAGTTGAGGCTCGCTGTAAGCATCGCACCGAATGAATGTGTAACGCGGGTTCCTGGCTTGGGAGCCGGATTCAGATGGTTGTACCACTCGAGCTCTATGTGCGCGTTCGCCTCGTCACGGCTCTGCCGCCCCTCGGCCACATCCAAGTCTGCTCGGGCCACAAGGAGTTCATGGAATGCCTCGTTGGGGTTCTTACGCCTCTCAGCCACCGCACGGTCGGTGCGGGCAGACAGCAGGGCATAGTCCGCCTCGCCTTGAGACATCCGCCCCTCGGCCACAGCCCGGTCCGTGCGGTTCAGCAGCCGGTCATAGTCGGCCTCGTAGGCCTGCTGCTTCTGGATCTCGAGCATTGCCCTCTGCTGCTGCAAGAGCGCATTAGTGTTTGCAGCCATGTTCCTCTGCTGCTTTAACTGCTGGCGGCCTGTTACAAAGGTGCCGACATTGGCGGCCGTGTTAAGGCGATTGCCCTTCATTTTGCCCATTGGTTCCCCATTTGAATCAATCCTGTTTATGGATGCTTTTGCGTGGTCAGCGTACAGCAATATGGGCAGCCGTCCAATAGCACCCTGAATAAGTCAGGGCGAGAGCCAGAAGATCAAAATGGACTATTTGAACACGATTAATAAATACCAAGTGAAGCGGCATTCAGCGTCACATTCGAGCGATGCTGCGCTAATCCTCGCACAACCTTGATTAGTTCTTGAGCCACAAAAACTACTGTCATTTTACGGGTATCGAAGCCCGTGACGCTTGTTGGGGGAAGCGACATTGTCTGAAACAATTGGCTGGCGAGGCATAAGCATAAGCGACCCGCCCTCTAAACCGATCTCCCTCCATGTGCGCCCATCACCGCACCCATCCCGCACTGGGGTTAGCCTCTGTTGGTGGACACCTGAAGTAGCGGGATCCTGGGATTCTGCGGGAAGGTGTTCTTGTGAGCACGACACGACGTAAATTCACTCCTGAGTATCGGCGGGAGGCTGCGCGTCTGGTGATTGATACGGGCAGGCCGGTCGCGCC
>NZ_JARDJH010000062.1:0-7808 GCF_039907755.1 Pseudarthrobacter sp. CC12
ACATCATCCCCGGACGTCCGACGGGTGGGTACCGTTCGGGCCGTCCTAGTGGGCTCCGATCACGTTGACACAATCACAGGGCGACTTGGACATCCCTAAGGGGAGGAGTCTCGAAGTTGATCGCCCTTGATGCACTGATTTCAGTCTCGGTCATTGGCCCCTCTGTGCAGGCAGGCATATAGTCGGCTGGTCGCTGACGTGTGGGACAAGAGGTGCGTGCTGTGTCGTCGCACGTCTCTCCATAACGTCACGGGATTTTCGCGTATTTCACAATCTTGATACTGTCTGGAATAGCAAGGTAACCCTTACCTAAGCAATCATCATCCTGAGATCATAGTTCGAAAGCGACGCCCTGAAAATACCCAGTCTGAAGCAGTGTTGCGCAGGGGGTGTGCCGTCACTGCAATGGAGCTGTGAGTGCGCACCGCTTTCTTGCGCCACGAACCCCAAGGACCTCGAATGGCAACCCAATACGTCCTCGCGTCCAGCCAATTGCCGCGCCCGGCAACAAGCCGATTTGCTGAAATGTTCAATGCAGACGATTTCAAAGCGGCTTTCCGGAATCATCCGGCTGGCGTCTCCATCATCACCGCCCAAGGACCAACCGGCCCCGTTGGCTTGACGTCAAGCTCGGTGTTCTCCGTCTCGGTCAATCCGCCGCTGCTGGTCTTCTCACTCTCCGGGCGCTCCTCCGCCTCGGCTGCGATCCTCGAGGCCGGGAACGTTGTGGTCCATCTGCTGGGCGCAGACCAAATTGAACTGGCGAAAACGTTCGCCACCAGCGGTATCGACCGCTTTGAAGACGCCGCCACTTGGTCCCGCCTGATCACAGGTGAGCCCGTTCTGCCCGGTGTCAGCGCGTGGCTGCGGGGGGAAATTGTCAATGAAATGAGCGCTGGTGATTCCACCGTGGTAGCCGTCCAGGTGCTCCAGGTCAGCATCCCGTCCGGCGCTGACCAGGATGCCGAGCAAGCCCCACCGCTCGTTTACCACAATCGCTCCTGGCACTCCCTCAGCGCTGATTCAACAGTCGGCTAGGTCTGCCAGATGGAAGCCGGGATGCTCGTCAGAGTGCACCGCCGGCGGCCTCTGGCGCGCCGGAGGCCGCTTGACCGTGGCCGCCGTGGTGGCCGCCATGACCGTGGTGGCCACCGTGACCTCCGTGGTCGCCGACCCGTTCCCGGGCGAGGAAGTTTTCGATGTCGAAGAGATTCTCCGCGCGGCGGGCGATGTTCAGCAGCGTGGTCATCGAGGCCACTTCTTCGACCTGTTCCTTGAGGAACCAGAGCATAAACTGCTCACCCAGGGGGTCGTTTTCCGATCTCGCCGCGGCGAAGAGTTCCTTGATGTTCTCGGTGACTTCCTGTTCCTGGGCGAGGGCGAGTGCCAACGGCTCCTCTACTTTGTCGAAGTCATTCCGGACAGGCTCCACGCCGGGGATGGCGATCTTCAGTCCGCGGTCCAGGATGTACCTGACCATCATCATGGCGTGGTTTCGTTCTTCCAGTGACTGACGGTAAAAGTGCTTTGCCAGCTGGGGCAAGTCCTGGCTGTGGAACCAGGCGGCAATGGCGATGTACTGCTGGGAGGCTGCAAACTCCTTGCCAACCTGGCTGGCCAGCAGATCGTTGAATTTGGCGGTAGTCATCGGGGTCTCCTCGGATCGTGTTGCGGGTCTCGGACTGGGGCGCAGCTCGTTGGCGCCGGTGTAGAGGGCGCCTGGAATGAGAATCCTCTGCCGACGCCCCACGGTCAATACCAAACTTTTGGCGTGGGAAGTCCTCAGGGATCTCATGAAACATTTCGACCTGCTGATCTTGCGCGAAATTCCGAATTCGTGTGCATTCAGGTTCCTGACGGTGGTGATCTGCCGAAGGGCTATGGCTCTCCGTGCGAGCCGCCGATTGATCCCATCTTGTGGTGTCTAGGCTGTGCCTTATGGACGCGGCGGATAGCGGGAAGCTCTCATGGTTGCTTGCGGTTTCGGGCGGGCCCTCCCAAGTTCCGCGTGGATTTCATCCCATGGCGGAAGAATGGCACAACATCGCTGACCGCGAGGTCGCGGTGGGTATCGTTCCCGGTCAGCCCATCTTAATTTCCCCTGGGCTCGTGGACTACAGGCTGGGCGACTATTTCCGGGATGCCTACCCCGCCGACCGCACATCAACGGCGCTGACCTACGCTAAGGAGCTGAGGACCTGGTTCGCTTTCCTTGGCACCCAAGATGTCGAGTGGTTTGAAGCAAAGCATTCGCACGTTCGTGCCTTCCAAATTTGGCGCGTCTACGACAGCCGCAACCCAAGACTTGTCAGCCCGGCGACCTGGAACAAGGGATGGGCTGCACTGCGGCACTTTTACGAGTGGGCAACGAAGGAAGGCTGGATTGAGCACAATCCGGCAGGAAATGCTGACCGGCTTCTGGACCCTAGCACCGTGGGAGGGCATCGCGAGAAGAACGCACGTACTTCCCGGGACCGATGGATCACTCCCGGCGAGTATTCGATGTGGCGAGACGTTGGTCTGCGAGGCTACGACGCCTTGCGGGACGACTCAGGGCGGATTGTGGCTGGGCTGCCCAGTGTGGCTGCGAGATCACGGAACACGGCACGCAACCTTGCCTTCGCTGACTACCTTGTCACGACCGGACTCCGGCTGGATGAAGCAGGGAGACTGCTGGTCTTTGAGACCGCTACGAGCATTCAGGGGGAAGTCCCGATCGTCGGCAAGGGTCGCGTGCGGCGGCACTACAGGGTGATGAATGACCTTGGCCTGGCCAGCATGCACCAATACACGGTCGGGGAACGCACCGATGCAATCCGGCGTGCACGAGCCGCGGGCCGTTACGAAGAAGTGAAGGGCCGGCTCGACGTCGTTGAGATACTCCACAGCCGTTCCGGTCAGCGTGTCCGCTTAACCGATGGCCGTGTACTGCCCGTGGAAACGATGACGGCGCGGGTCCGGACGGGCCTGTACCTGGTCAATGACCAGGGCGTTGAGCCGGCTTGGTTGTGGCTGAAGGATGACGGAAGTCCACTGCAAACAGCCTCGTGGGACAAGGTTTTTGATACAGCCAATGACCGGGTGACAGCTGGCCGCGCGCTTCAGGGAAGCGTTTCACCAACGGTGAAGATGACCCCACATTCCTTGAGGTTCACCTTTGCCCTCTTTGTACTTTTGGCGGGCATCCGTGCCATTGATGAACATCTTGGATACGACGACGCATCGCCGTTCATGGTTATGAACTATGCCCAGGCCTTCGACGAGGTGAGGGACCTGCTTGGCCATTCCTCCGTCGAGACCACCAAGCGGGTCTATCTGGAACCCGTTAAGGGGTTGCGGCGATCAAGCTTGCTGCGGGGCGCCAGCGTTGAACAGATGTGGGACCACGTATCGGCCTCGAATCCGCTGGTCGGTTTCCACACCTCATGAGCGGACAACGGGCGGCGCAGCCTCCGCCGAATCTGCAGGCTACCGGCGCAGTCGGCGATGCAGGGGCAGGCGTGGTGGTCACCCTGCACCTTGAAGACGTTCCGAAATATTGTTTGGATCTGTCGAAAATGGTGGGTGCGGAGACTCTGCGCCGGGATTTCGCGCAAGCGGCTCTTGCTTGGAGCGCCAGCGAAAAGGGCGGACGGAGAACATCTAGTGTCTTGGGGATCAAGCGGGCACTGTCGTCCTTCCTTAAATACTTGGAGGAGCTGACACATACTGGCGACAGATCGGTTTCACGTGTGGAATTCATCGCCGGGATTACCCCTTTCCATTTGCGCGGCTACCACGCAGAGCTGCGCCGATTGAAAGCCCGAACCACTGTGGACGACTACTTCAACAGGACGCGCACACTGTTGCGCTTTGCAGGGACCACGTCTGATTCAACAAGGAGGGAGATCAACAGGAGGCAGGGCTGGTCGAAGCCGGAAACACAGATCGAAAGGTATTCCAAGCGTGACTTTGTGAGGATCCGCAATGCCGCGCGGAAAGTGGTAGAACAGGCGCATGCCCGCATTCATGCGGCACATCTGGAAGCGCTTGAACATGGTGCAGGCAATGCGCCAGACACTGCAAAGGGCCTTGCCCTGCACGAGTTGATGACGCTGGGAATGCCCCAAAGCAAGGCCGGGTTTAGGTCGTTGGCCGCCTTGGGCCCGCATGACTACCGTCAACGATTCGTGGTCCGTCGGCATCTTTTCCTAGACGGTGATGAGGTCCTGGCCGCCGCGGTCCTGATGGCCTGCCATCGGGGGTTGAATCTCGCTCCCATCGTCATGTCGGGAACGCCCGTCGAGATTGATGCCGACACAGTACAGCTTGACCTCGACAAACCACGGAGGGGACCCGGGCTCCGGTTTTGGCCCGAGATCCTGACGGACAATATCGATCAGAACGACCAGGCAGCCACAGACCTGCGTATGATCGCCGAAGCGACAGAACCGGCGCGCACGTGGCTGGCCCATAATAACCAGCCCTCCCAGCGGCTGCTCATCCGGTGGCCTTTCACTGCGAACAAGCCCCACTTTGGTGTCCCCGCAGCAACACATCTAAAGGGTGTGGGGGCCCGGAGCGGCAACGGCGCATCATGGATTCCGGAAGGAATACGCATTGATTTCCAACGCCTGCGCCGCAGCATCCCGCATCAAGGCGTGGCCAAGGAGCCCACCGATCACGATCCGGCTACCTACCTCCACTACGTCCGGACAGACCCCCTCGCCCTGGCAGAACAACAGCTCGAAGCTGCCCGAGGCATACAGGCGGCCATGGACCGTGCACGAATCGAAGTGCAGAATCGGATGCATGAAGGGCGCGACTCCGGCGAGTTGAAAGACGCGCTCATTGCCAATTGCCGAGACCCGGAACTTAAACCAACGACAGGACTGCCCTGCACGACGGGCTACTTTTCCTTTCTCGATTGCCTTGACTGCGATAACGCGGCCACAGTCTCGCGCCTGTTGCCCCGCCAACTGGCAGCCATGAGTGTTCTGGAAGAACTCAGGGACGCCCTGGGCGATGCCTGGGAGAGAAAGTTTGCTCGTCGCTATTACATGCTCAGGGCATTAGTCGAGCGCCGTTCCCCGGCGGAACGGCTGGCAGTTGCTGATCAGGTCGACGCTCACCGGCCCACAATTATTACAGCCTTGCGGCAGGAAGGACCACAATGAACCCGTCCCGTGGCCAGGCGGAGAGTTTGGTTGGGGTCGAGTTCTTCGAGGCACCCCCACTCGTTTATCCGTCCGCCTCGACTCCAAGCATTTCCCAAAATCGTATCCACCAAGACGCGGTAATCGAACCGTTCGCCGCGGATGTGTGGCCTATGAACGCCCTGGCCAACGATCCATCACGACCTTTGCCCAGACTGAGGTTCGATGGATGGCCGGTGGAGTTCCGTGACTCCGCTAAGCACCTCGCCTACGCCCTGATTAACCACGGGAATCCCGAGGTCCTCACGGACGAAACCCACGGAAACTATGTCAAGTGGCCGCAAATCCGAACGATTGGAAACTTCCTGGGCCAGCTCAAAGACCACGTGGTTTGGTTGCTTGGCGAATGGTCCGCCCTGCATCCGGACACGCCAATCCACGCTCCCGGAGATCTGGATTCGGAGCACCTCAACGACTGCCGGCGCAGAATAGCTGCTTCCGGATCGTCCGTGGATACGAAGCGCAAAAGCCTTGAGTGCTTGATTCGTGTCTGGCAACTCAACCCATGGCTGCCCGAGGTCCTGCAATGGCCCGAACCCCCTTGGCATCGTGAAGCGTGGAAGCCTCGGTCCGGTGTGCGCGAAAATGCAACGAAACGCTTGGCACAAGCCACCATGGGGCCGCTCTTGGAATGGTCGATGGCGTTCGTGACCACATTCTCCGACGACATTATTGATGCGCATAAGGATCTGGACAGTCGGATTGGCGACTTGCCAGTCGGTGAGGACCAATACCATGCAGCCCGCACCGTCTTGCAGGACTATGTACGCACCCAGACGCCTCTGCCCGCCACAGTCGCCTGGTCCGGTACCAAACGAGCAGAAGAAGTTGGCTGGGCTGTACTTGCCTATCGTCATCGGATCAACGCCATCTACCTGGGTAGGTCGTTCGCGCGTATGCATGCCCGTCCGCCTATATCGAACGATCCATCCCTCACCGCCTTGGACTTCAAGGTCGTAGCCATGTTCCACGGCCGGCCGTGGACCCCGTCCATCGGCGTGTACGATGTCAAATCCCGCATGATTAGCCGCAACACCTTGCCAGGCCCACTGCTGGGCCATTTGCGCACAGCCGCAATTATCGTCGCCGGCTACCTGACCGGCGCCCGCCCGGAAGAGATCTGCGGATGGCAACACGGAGCAGCACCAACACCCCTGGAACGCCCCGGAGGATCACGGCTGCACCTGATCCATGGCCGTGTCTGGAAGGGCAGCCGGGCGGATGAATCCGGGGTTCTGGGAAAAGGCCAAGAGGCGGCCTGGGCAACAATTCCGGCAGCAACGAACGCCATCCAGGTTGCGGAACAGATTAGCCAGCTCCTTGGCAGAAACGATGGTCTGCTCTTTTCCGATACCGGTCGACAGACAGCGCCATCGACCGTGGCACGTTGGATCAAAGACTTCGTTTGCTTCATCAATGAGCGCCTCGTCCCCCACTGTGTCAACCCCCAAGCTCTTCAAATTCCCGAGGATCCTGACGGAGCGATCACCTTGCGGCGATTTAGACGTACCCTTGCGTGGTTTATTCACAACCGTCCCAACGGTGAAACCACCACAGCCATCCAATACCAGCACCTCGGCACGGTCATCGGCGGAGGATATGCGGGGACCAAGGAGTCCGGGATGAACGACCTCCTACTCGAAGAAGACTGGTCCCACCGTCGGCGAACCGTGGATCATCTGCGAAGCCTGCTCGATAGCGGGGAAAGCCTCAGTGGGCCCGCGGCCAGTCGAGCATTGGCCGCTACCGAAAAGCTACCCCGCGATCTAACCCCCGCCGATGAACGTCGCCTACGTAAAGACGGAACACTGCTGATCTATGACAACCCGGCCGCCGTGGCGCTCTGTGTGTATGACGAACGGCGGGCGTTATGCCACAAGATCAAACTCGCAGGAAAAGACAACCAGCCCAGTCTCCTCGAATGTGTGGACGGCTGCCTGAATTGTGCCCGGACCGACGGCCAGCTCCAAGAGTTGGAGTCCGAGGCCGCCAGCTTGCGGGCCAACGCGTCGCTGTCCCCCTTACCCGTTGCCCAGGCCTTCCTGGCACGCTCGGAACGCAACCTGCTCATTGTCAGCCAACATCGAGCCACTCGAATCTGCCGCGCCAACAAGCCACCCTCGGAAAGCATGAGCGATGAATAAGCCGACGTCCATCCCCGACAATGCGGAAATTGAGAACGAGGACGAGTCGTCCCGTCAGGCAATCCTCGCCGCGATGCAGCGAATCCTCCTCGGTCAGCCCCGGTGGGTGGACGTAGGCGCGACCAGCATCAGCGACCTGGCCAGGGAAGCCCAGGTCGGCCGCCACGTGCTCTACCGCGCCACCGACCTCAAGGATCGCTTTGCCTACCTGCGTGATAAGGCACACCAGCCAACACCATCCGAGGTTCAGCTCCACGGGCAAATTACAAAGCTCAAGTCGGAGGCGACCAGCCTGCGGGAACTGCAGTCACGGACGCATGAACGCGCCGAAAACTGGAAAGCACTCTGCACCACCCTTGAACGGGCGATCAACGTACTCCAAGAAGAACTACTGTCAATGGCCAGTTGTTTCTGCCCACGGACGGCCACTAAAAGTGCCCACTGGTGGCCAGTAAAACTGCCCGGTTAT
>NZ_JARDJH010000063.1:0-7503 GCF_039907755.1 Pseudarthrobacter sp. CC12
CAAACCATCCAGGGACAGCGGCATATCGTCGCAACCACCACCCCCACCGGCCACACCTACCACTCCACCGCCCCACCCTTCCCCGGCGCTCCGATATGCCAAATCCCGGCACACGGCAACCAGTCAGGCCATTCTCAGGAACGACGCCTAGCATTGGCCCGTGCCACCCCTTGAGATCCTCCTTTCCTCCTGGCGACTCGATTGGGCCGCTGCAGCTTTCGTCGCGGTGACCGGCATCCTGTACGGGTGGGGAATGCGGTCCGCCGCACTCGGCGGCCATCGGTGGCCGGTGTGGCGGGCGGTAGCGTTCTACGTCCTGGGCCTGGGCTCGTTCACCATCCTTACCTGCGGCTTTACCGGGGTTTACGGCGCTGAGCAACGGTGGGCGTTCACCCTCAAAATATCCCTGCTGCTGTTTGTTGTGCCCCTGCTGATCGGGCTTGGCAAACCCCTCACCCTTGCCCGGGCAGCATTGGCCCCCAAGGGCAAGTCGGCCTTGGACAAAGTCCTGTCCAGCAGGCCAGTTCGATTCGTGAGCAACTCATTCGGTGCGCCGCTGCTGGGCCTGGCACTCTTCTCCACTTTCCTCACGCCGGCCTTCTTCACATTGCGGACCGACCCCGTGGCCGGCGCGCTGCTCACCCTTGGAGTACCTCTTTTGGGAATGCTGATGGCGTTGCCCATCATCGAAGAATCCGACTTCCAGCGGTCCAGCGCCTACCTGACCCTTGAATTCATGTTCGTATTCATCGAGCTGCTGATCGACGCGGTCCCGGGCATCCTGTTGAGCCTCAACGGCCAGGTACTCGACCATGTGATGTCCGTTTCCAATCCCCAATGGTGGTTCCGGGACGCCCTTCAAGACCAGCAGTTCGCCGGGAACCTGCTGTGGTTCATCTGCGAGGTCCTGGACCTGCCGTTGATCATTCTCATGTTCATCCGCTTCTCGCGCAGTGACAAAAGGGAAGCCGGCGCGTTCGATGATCTGACAGATGAGCAGCTCGATGAACTTCAAAACCAGCACCTGCGCGGACGGCACTAGGCCAACCGGCAGCGGGCGGAAGCAACCTGGACGTCTCCCCAAAATCTGGTGTGCCCACCCCTACCCGGGGAAGCGTAGAGTGACATAGGACGCCTGATTCTGGACGCCTCGCTGCCAAGGGAGTAATCGTGACGATTGATTGGGACGAAAAAAAGGCCCTGCTACAGGAACCGAATATCGCGAAGGTAACCCAACTTTGCGATGAACTGATGGAAAAGAAGCCCGGTTCCAATGTCCCCTACATCGACCCCGTCCACGACGAAGACGAGTGCAGAATCATCAGCCTCCAGGCGAGCCCCGGCAAGGGGACCGAATCCGGGTTCGTCTCCCACAACAATGATGACGAGGCTGCCCGCAGGGCCACCCAGATCTATGAACTCGCCGAGCTGGATCCCCGGTACGTCATGCCGTGGAATGCCTACCCCTGGGTGCGGGAGAGTGGCAGCCCCTCGGCGTTGAGTGTCCAGGAAAAGACCGACGGCCTCCGCCCGTTCCGCCAGTTCCTCAAAATAAATTCCCGCGTTTCGGCCATCATCGCGCACGGTACGGACGCTTCCACGTTCCTGACCCTCTTTGAGAAGACTTACCACTCATCGTTGAAGAACAGCGGCATCAAGATCTATAAGGCCTCCGCCCTCGGCGGCAGGGCCTTTGCTGTTTCCGAGGCCAAACAGGAAGAGCTGCTCACCAAGAGCGTCGAAACTTACCGCGACGCGATGCAGCGGGCGGGCATTCAGCACCTTTAGGCCCGGGGTTGCCCGTATTCGATAAAACTGCGCCCTCCTTGATCCGCCCTTGATGCATTCTTGCCCCTCCATCTCCAGCATTGGTGGAGTAAACACTCAGGAATCTCCGAGGTATGCCTTTGAACAGCCTCGTTTCCTGGTTTAAATCGGGGGAACTTGGCATGAAGAAGATACTCATCGCGTCGTTGCTGACAACGGGCCTGGTCGCCGGATCGTTCGCTGCGGGTGCAGCTGCCAACGCCGGCAACGGCACTGTTGTCCGCGTCATCGACGGGGACACACTGGTGGTTTCCATCAACAACAGCGACCAAACAATTCGCCTGTTGAACATCGACACCCCTGAAACCAAGGACCCGAACCAGCCGGTCGAATGCCTCGGCCCGGAGGCCTCAAAGTATCTTGAGGGCCTGCTGCCGAAGGGAACCCAGGTTAGGTTGGAGTTCGACGCCGAGCGTCACGACAAGTACGGCCGGACTCTCGCCGGCGTCTTCACCGCAGACGGTTCCCTGGTCAATGCCAAAATTGCGCAGCAGGGACTGGGAATTCCAGTCGAGTATGGCGGCAACAGAAGGTTCCTCCCGCCCGTGACAGCGGCATACGAAGAGGCCAGGGCGGCAAAGACCGGCCTCTTCTCGGAGGGCATTGGCTGCACCCTTCCAGCCCAGTTGGCTGAGGCGACCCAAGGACTGGAAACCGCCACCGCGGCTTCGCCGGCAACTACTTCCGCCGCGGCAGGTACTGCGGCAGGCGTACTCGCCGCCAAGGTGGCAGCGGCCAAGGCCTTGCGCAAGATCCTGAACGGTGACAAGGCGACAGAGCGGGCGCTCTTCTGGGCTGGCCTTTCAACTGTCGTGCTGGCCAAGCACGTATCCAACCTCGACAAAAAGATCTCCGCCGCAGAAGCGAAAGCAGAAGATACAAAGGCCCTGAAAGCTACCCTGGCCGCGGCGGAGAAGAAAGCCGAGGAGGAGCGGGCGGCGGCTGCAGCCCGGGCGGCCGCTGAACGCAAAGCGGCAGAAGAGCGGGCTGCCGCGGAAAAGAAGATGGCGGAAGAGGCCGCGGCGGCCGAGGCTGCTGCAAAAGCCGCAGCAGCCGAAGCAGCCCGGAAAGCGGCGGCTGAGGCGGAACGCCTGCGCAGTCTTCCGGCACCAGCACCAATCCCAGCGCCCTACGTCGCGCCGGCGCCGCAGCCATACGTTCCTCCTGCCCCCTCCACCAAGTACACCGGCCCACGCTGCTATGCGCCGGGCGGTAAGACGTGGCGGCCATGCTGACCCCCCCCAAACCCATCTTCGGAGATAACGGGGATGGCAGATTTACAGGTTTCTTTCAGCCATGCGGGTGCATACTCATAGGAACCCTGACCGGCGATAGAACCAGGCTGAACCTTGACGTCCCGTACCAACCATTCCCCCGGGGCGGCGTCCCAAGCGGACGCCGCGGCCGTGCGCATGGCGGCCCTCCCCCAGCTTCGGCACTGGATCGCCGTCCCGGCGTGCCAAGCCTGACCCGCTGCCATGTCGGGCTTCATTGACAGCCTCCTGAACGTCAGCCCGCTGGTGGCGTACATTGCCGTCTTCTGCCTCGTGTTCGCCGAGGACGCCTTGTTCGTCGGCTTCGTCATCCCGGGCGAAACCGCAGCTGTCCTGGGTGGAGTGGTGGCCAGCCGCGGTGAAGTGCAGCTTGGCGTCATGATGGCCCTGGTGGTGGCCGCTGCCATCATTGGCGACACTGTTGGCTACGAGGTGGGCAAGCACCTGGGCAGCCGCCTCGTGAAAACCAAGGCACTCGCCCGCCATGCTTCAAAACTGGAATACGCCCAGGACCTGCTGCGCCGCAGGGGCGGTTCCGCGGTTTTCCTGGGCCGCTTCACCGCCTTCTTCCGCGCCGTCATGCCCGCCCTGGCAGGTACGTCCCGCATGCCCTACGGCAGGTTCTTTGCCTACAACGCGGCAGGGGGCCTGGTCTGGGGCATCGGCTTCGTCCTTCTGGGGTACCTCGCCGGCAACTCCTACGAGGCCGTCGCCAAAGCGGTGGGACAAGACCTCGCCCTCGTCATTGCCGCCGTGGCAGTGGTGGCACTCGCCGTCTGGCACTTCCGCTCACGACTCCGGAGGCAGCAGCGGCGCCCGGCAGGCCGACGGCGGGACAGCGCCCCGAATTCATGAGCAAGGTTTGACAGCAAACTGTGACCAGTGCCATATTTAAGGCGTGAACCTGTCAGACAGCCGGACAGCAGGACAGCCTGCATTCCGTCCCCTTGCCCGGCTAAGCGCTGCCGAGGCGGTGTTCAACGCCATCCGCGGGGACATCGAGTCCGGCAACATCCCGGTTGGCAGCAAACTCAGCTCAGAGGCCACACTCTCCCAGCAGTACGGAGTAAGCCGCTCGGTGATCCGGGAGGCCCTCCGCTCGTGCACCGCCCTCGGCATGACCGTCACCCGCACCGGCAAGGGCACGTTCGTCATTGCCAACAAGGTGGCAAATGACCTCACCTTGGGCCAGTACTCCGCCCGCGACCTTACCGAAGCCCGCCCCCACATCGAAATCCCCGCTGCCGGACTTGCCGCTGAGCGGCGCACGGAAGAAGAACTCGATACCCTTCGCCACATCATGGGCGCCATGTCCACCGAAACCGACCTGGAATCGTGGGTGGCCCTGGACTCCAGCTTCCACGCCACGATTGCCCGCGCCAGCGGCAACAAGGTGTTCGCAACAGTCGTGGCTGACATCCGGGACGCACTTGCGCACCAATCCGAGACCCTGAACATGGTGGCAGACCGCCAGCACGCTTCAGACATCGAGCACCAGGAAATCCTCGCTGCCATCGAAGCCGGCTCCGCGGAAAAAGCCCGTGCCGCCATGGCCCACCATCTCGAAGCCGTGGGCGTAGCCCTGGACTCCATCCTTAACAGCTAGCAAGATCCAACCGACCTTCCCAAGGACCCCATGCCCTCCCCCGTTTTTTCTGCTGCCCACACCGCTGCCCCGGCCGGGGTGACCCTTCCGCAGCATGCCCCCTTGGTCGCGGCCATCCGCGACCAACTGGTGGAAAGCATCCACTACGGCTCCGCCATTGCCCTCGCGGCTGACGGTTCCGTGGCAGCGTCCGCGGGCGATCCCCTGGCACCGTTCTACCCCCGCTCTGCGCTCAAGCCGCTCCAGGCGGTGGCCATGGTCCGCGCGGGCCTTGAACTTCCGGCAGACCTGCTGGCACTGGCCGCCGCGAGCCATTCGGGCGCGGCAGCACACCGCGACGGTGCGCTGCGAATCCTCGAACTGCACGGACTGGCCCCCGCGGACCTGGAGAACAGCATTGACCTCCCCTACGGCACCGCCGAACGGGAAGACTGGCTGCGCACCGGCGGAAGCGCCACCCACATCGCCCAGAACTGCTCGGGCAAGCACGCCGCCATGGTGGCCACCTGCAAAATCAACGGCTGGCCTGTGAAGGGTTACCTGGACCCATCCCACCCGTTGCAGCGGCTCGTGGCGCAAACGGTCATCGACCTGACCAGCGAAGAGCCGGCCGCCGCGAGCACGGACGGCTGCGGCACCCCCTTGTTCGCCGTCACGCTGCGCGGCATGGCCCGCGCCTTCGGCCGGATTGCCAAGGCTGCGGCGGACGACGACGGCAGCCCGGAAGCCGTCGTCGGCCTCGCCATGCAGCAGCACCCCGAGATGGTGGCCGGCGAGGGGCGCGACGTCACCGCACTGATGCGCCTGCTGCCCGGCACCGTGGCAAAGGACGGCTTTGAGGGCGTGCAGCTGGTGGGCCTGCCCTCCGGCAGCGCCGTGGCCGTCAAGATCTCCGACGGCGGCGACCGCGCCCGGATGCCCGCCACCGTCCGCCTGCTGGAGGCACTGGACATCGACACCGACGAGCTCGCCGGCATCGCCACCGCCCCGGTACTGGGCGGCGGCCGCGAGGTGGGCCGGCTGTTGGCCACTGATTTCCTTGCTCCTGTATCCGCATAACGACTGTCCGAACCCGACAACGACGCCCCGTAAGGACCCCATGACCATCACCCAAACCACCGCAGACGTCCGGTCCGAACACGACCTGCTCGGCGACCGGGACGTGCCCGCGCACGCCTACTGGGGCGTGCACACGCTCCGGGCCGTGGAAAACTTCCCCATCACCGGCCAGAAGCTCTCCTCCAACATGCACCTGGTCCGGGGCCTTGCCGCCGTGAAACTGGCCGCCGCGCGCACCAACCGCGAGCTGGGCCTGCTGGATGCCGAACGCGCCGAAGCCATCGAGCAAGCCTGCCAGGATGTCATGGCCGGACGCCTTGCCGACCAGTTCGTGGTGGACGTGGTCCAGGGCGGTGCCGGGACGTCGTCGAACATGAACGCCAACGAGGTCATCGCCAACCGGGCCCTGGAGATCCTGGGCCACCCCAAAGGCGACTACGCGCGGCTTCACCCCAACGACCACGTCAACCTCAGCCAGTCCACCAACGACGTGTACCCCACGGCCGTGAAGCTGGGCACCATCTTCGCCGCCCGTGAGCTGCTGGCTGCACTCGAAGAACTCGAGGATGCCTGCGCTGCCAAAGCCATGGAATTCCGCACCGTGGTCAAGATGGGCCGCACCCAGCTGCAGGACGCCGTACCCATGACCCTGGGCCAGGAGTTCGGCAGCTACGCCGTGACCATCGGCGAGGACCGGCTGCGCCTGGCTGAGGCCGAACTGCTGATCCACGAGATCAACCTGGGCGCCACCGCCATCGGCACTGGCCTGAACGCCCCCGCCGGCTACGCCGACACAGCCTGCCGGCACCTGGCGGAAATCACCGGACTGCCGCTGGTCACCGCCGTCGACCTCATCGAAGCAACCCAGGACGTGGGCGCGTTCGTCCACCTCTCCGGCGTCCTCAAGCGCGTGGCAGTGAAGCTGTCCAAGATCTGCAACGACCTCCGCCTCCTCTCCTCGGGCCCCCGGGCCGGCTTCGGCGAGATCAACCTGCCGGCCGTCCAGTCGGGGTCCTCCATCATGCCCGGCAAGATCAACCCGGTCATCCCGGAAGTGGTCTCCCAGGTGGCCTACGAGGTCATCGGCAACGACGTCACCATCACCATGGCCGCCGAAGCCGGGCAGCTGCAGCTCAACGCCTTCGAACCGATCATTGTCCACAGCCTCCACAAGAGCATCTCCCACCTCGAAGCAGCCTGCCGCACCCTCACGGCCCGCTGCATCAGTGGAATCACCGCCAACACCGACCACCTGCGCCGCACCGTGGAGCAGTCCATCGGCCTGGTCACCGCATTGAATCCCCACCTCGGCTACGCCACCGCCACTGCCATCGCGCAGGAAGCACTTGCCACCGGCAAGGGCGTGGCCGAGCTCGTTCTGGAACACGGGCTCCTCACCGACGCCCAGCTCCTGGACCTCCTGAGCCCCGAACGCCTGGCAAACCTCAGCAAGTAGTCCCCACCTGCTCCGAAGGACACACCAATGACAAATACTCCCCTTCCCGACCACCTGATTGATGGTGGTCACGCGCATGCGTCCGAGACCTCCCTGCACGCGGAGGACAAGGGCTACCACAAGAACCTCAAGCCCCGGCAGATCCAGATGATCGCGATCGGCGGCGCGATCGGTACCGGCCTGTTCCTGGGCGCCGGCGGCCGCCTCAACGCGGCCGGCCCGTCCCTGGTCATCGCCTACGCGGTGTGCGGGTTCTTCGCGTTCCTGATCCTGCGCGCCCT
>NZ_JARDJH010000064.1:0-5928 GCF_039907755.1 Pseudarthrobacter sp. CC12
GGGTCAGGGCGGCGCGTGCAATGCGATCGTTCATGGTTTCTCTCGTCCTTTGCTGAGGATCCGGTGAGCGGGGCGGCCTTGGTGACCGGCCAGCTTCCCCTCTCCCCCGGGCGTTTTTTGCCTGCTGGCGAGCAACGCGGAGCTGTGCCCGACGGAGCCGGGGCAACCCGAAGGGCAAGCAGCCGATGGATTGTGGGAGGAAATAAGCGAAGCGCCGACACAAGGCACCGGCTGCGCAGCCGTCCGCAGGACGGTTGGGCCGGTGGAGCGGGCACGTACGATCCGCAGGACAGCAGCAAAAAACAGAAAAACGCTTCTACAGCCCGAGCGAAGCTAGGTCCGTGCAGTAGACGTGAGCGCTGGCTGGGCGAGGCCTGGAAGCCAAAGCCTTCAGACAGCGCGTAGTTTCGGGGCTACGTCGTGGTGCTCTCTTGAGCAGCACGGGCATGCTGGTGGCGGTAGAACGTTGCACGACTCCAGCCCACCAGACGGGCAGCGTCTTCGGCGGTGCGGCCCTTGGCGCGGGCGTCCTGAGCGATCGCGAGTTTGTCCGCAATGACGCTGGGGTCGGACAGCGGCCGGCCGAAGCGTGTGCCGTTCTGGCGTGCTGCGGAAATGCCAGCGTTGACCCGCTCGACAATGAGCTCGCGCTCATACTCGGCAAGGGTGGCGAGCATGTTCAACATCAGTCGGCCGGTCGAGGTTGCCGGGTCGATGCCATCGGAGATGTACCGGACCTGGACACCGCGGCCGCGCAGCAGAGCCACCGTATTCAGGACGTCGATCAACGACCGGCCCAGCCGGTCGACCCGCCACACAACAACGGTGTCGCCCTCCTCGGCGTACTCAAGGAGTCTCTTCATCCCCGGCCGTTCGATCGCGGTCTTGCTACCAGACGTCACATCAGCGAAGACATCGCGTTTCTGCACACCCGCGGCGACCAGTGCATCCAGCTGCAGCTGGGCGTCCTGGCTGGAAGTACTGACCCGGGTGTAACCCAGTAGCCTCACGAGGCAATTCTGACTCGAAAAGCCCTCGATGCACCTGCGGCGAGACGATTTACAGCGGGACACCTTTACGAGACGCCGAGTACCCGGCTATTCCGCCCGCTCGCGCGGCCGCCGCTGGATCCCCCGAGGGCGGGGACAGTGTCTTGAAAAGCTGTAGTTTCTCAAGACGTTCAGTCTCGCTCTAACTGTCGAGTTGGTGGACGCCCTCCAGCAAAGAGATAGTGCGTCCGCCTCCAAGGGTCTACGTATCGGTGGCGGCCCCGCTAACAATACGGAATTACTTGCCAACCTAACTATCAGCCTGCTTACAATGAGTGCATTCGGATGGGGATCCGTTGCATGGGGATGCGAAAAGGGTGCGCTCAGCGAACGGGGCGCACCCTTTCCCGCGCCCTGGAGCATCATCACGTGACGAGTTTGGCGGCAGGGCCGGGGAGCTAACAGCATGCAGGGTCCGGGGTGACGCCGCCGTTCATACCCTGACTGGCCACGTCTTTCGCCGGGTGGGAGACTGCGGGATGGGGAAATTTCAGGCGGGCCCGTACTCTCGAAGCATCCGGGCGCAGGTGTTGAGCGTCCTCTTGGGGGTATGCCTCATCGCGCCACCACTCATCCGGCTTGATGAAGGCCGCTGGACCGGGGCCGACTGGATCTTCGTCATTGGCGGGGCCGCTTTCATCCTCTTCTGGCTCTCGGCCGCGATCATCGGATGGCGAACCAGGCGAGGCAATTCCGGCCACGCGAAATGAGTCTGGACCCAATCTCCGGGCCGTTCGCAGGCCCACTAATCCGCCTCGAAGATCACGGATTCGACGGTAGCGCCAACATCCTCGGGCGGCCGGCCCTGCACCCTGGTGTAGCGCGGATACCGTACAGCGTTCCCGTTGTGGTCCGTGTGATGGTCATGCCACTGGACGAAAATCTCAAACAGGCCGGTGCCAGCCGTCGTCGCAGCCCAGTCAATGACATCGGACACCTGCTCCGCTCCGGCAACATTCCACTCATCCACCATCCACCCCATGGCCGCCGATAACGGACGCTTCCACACCCGGACCCGGTACATTGGGTCTAGGCCGGGATCTCCAACCGAGTCACTACCAGCTGCTCGTTCGATGCGCATGGCGCCGACCCTACGCTTTGCCGCCAGCCCCCGCGAGCAGGGCTCACCGAAGCGCGGTGCGCAGCCGCTCCCTGAGGTCGTCAAGGGATTCGCGCCATTCGGGTTCGTAGGCATCGTCCCACAGTTCGGCCAGCTCTGACTCCTCCCCGGCAACCCGTTCGACCGCTTCCACGGCCATCTCAACGTCTTCTGAGGTGATCTCAAACCCGTGGGCGGTCACCCAGTCGGTGACGTTCTCCGGCAGGTCCCCGAGCGGGTTGCCTTGGCTGGCCGCGGTGACGTCGGCGGCGGCGAGGGCAATGGCCCCCTCCGGCGCCTCGACATACCGGTCGCCGGCCTTCGCCAGGGCCGTGCGGATGACGTCCGCTCCGCCGGCTTTGAGGTTCTCCAGCCAATTCAGCGCGTCATCGTTCTCAAACGGCAGATAACCCCATGCGCCCATCAATCGCCCCTCTCGGTTTCCGGTGGCACCAGCTTGTCAGACCTTAGCGGTGACGCAAGACATTCGGCCGTCTATTTGCACGACTAGGAATCTGGAATCGAGGTCACGGCCCCGCGGAGGGTGGTGGCGGTTAGGCTGTGGCCACGTGCTTGAGCCATCCGTTAAGACAAAAAGAGATGCCTTTGCTTCACGGGGGTCTTTCTATCAGGGACGGGTGTCGGATCTCATCTGTACGGCGAGGGCACGACCGGCAAGATATTGCGGAAAGTGCTGGGATCACGCGCCCTCGGCCAGAATCAGAGCCTCTTATCGCCGAAAGCGACAGGTTAGGCACTTCACCGTGCATTTCATCGTGCGGGGTAAACGTGCACCCATGAACTCGCAGCGGCGCGATGAAAGAATTCGTGCCCTGGCTGCGCGTTCGACTACCGGCTCACCGGCGCGCCTTACCCCCCGATGCTTAAAAAGCTGGGGGCGGAAAGTAGTTGCCATTTTAGAAAGTACCTGCCAGAGTATGAGAATCAATCGCTTATCAGCAGGGGGACGACCATGAATGACACCACCGTTTCAGGCCCGATGGATGCCGGGCAAGCCAAGGCTCTGCTTGATCAGGCAAACCAGGTCGGTAGCAGCGTCCGATCAGGTGCGAGCTGGCCAGCGATCAGTTTTCTACTGGGCCTTGGCGCCGTCTCGTCGATGGGAATCCTCGCCTTCACTTATGCGCGGCTGGCACCAGATACCTCCGTGGCCCTTCCATCTGTCTTCATGGGTATCTGGTTAGTCATCCTCATGGTGACAGTTCTTTTCTTCACCCGTACCAGTAAGCGGGGGTTCGGGCTCCGCTGGGGCGTCTACATGGGTCTTTGGGGCGCTTTGTGGATCGCCGGGATGCTGCTCTCCGGCCTGACCTTTCAAGGCGAACTCTGGTTCGCGGGCCTTATGGCCGCACTCCTGACCGTGTCCACTACCGTCTGTGCCTGGTACGAGGCGGGCCGATGAGCACGCCAGCTACTTCAAACCACCCGCGACATCAGCTCAACGACATCCTGGGGCATCCCGTGCGGTTTTCCCTCACAGCGGCCCTCGCCCAGACCGAGGAAGTTGACTTTGCCACCCTTCGCAACCACCTGCAGGTCTCGGACTCCGTCCTAAGCAAACAAGCGACGTCACTTGAATCGGCTGGCTACGTCAGAATCCGAAAAGGCTACATCGGCAAGCGGCCCCGGACCTGGCTGAAGCTGACCAAAGTAGGAGAACAGGTGTGGCAAAACCATCTTGCCGCCCTGCAGGAGATTGCCTTCCCTCAGCGGCAAGCCAACGACTAAACAGCGCTGACCGCCCTACCAAACCTCTGATCCCATCTGCTCATCTAATTGGTTGAGCCGGGGGCATGAAGCGAAAGAATGGCCCTGGCGGCGAAGGTAACGCCGGCGAGTAAGAGTACGACCGCCGGGCGATGAGCATGAGCTCGGAAGTATCGGTCATGCTTCAGAATCTCGCGGCTCACATCGTGTCAGAGTCAATGCCATTTGGCGCGCTTGTCACCAAAGCTACTAATGAGTACGCTTGCCCGAGCAGTCGCGCGCTCCTCCAAGGGGCACGCAGCAGCGAACGAAGACCCCGACGTGTCCCCCCAAGCCTCGGGGTCTTTTGCTATGCACACGACCCCAACATCCGAGTGTGGAACAAGGAATTGTGCTTCCAACGACACGGGGAACGACCTTGCCGTTCGGTTGTCGCCGCTCCACGGCTCATTTAGAACGGGGTGACCGGCGCCGGCTGGGGGTGACCGCTGAGTCTCCAGAGAACAGCTCTCCTCAGGGCCTCTCGACGCCGGCCACAACTTGACCCAGGAATCTGTGCCTGGGAAGACTGATGCGACCCTCCGCCCAGCCTAGAATCCTCTGCCCAACCTATAAAGCGATGCAGCTCCCTAATCTGCCGATTAGGGAGCTGCGCTATTCACACGTGATCTTAGAGTTTTCGGTTTTCCAGCCTTCCGAGCGCGTGTATTGGGCGATCACCTGGCAATCATCTGGAGTACTTCTCATGGTCTCGCTGCGCCGTACGGTGGCCGTCAAACACCGCAGGCCGCGCAGGGCACCTTGCGCGTAGAGAGCAGCTTCTTCGCTGTTCTCACGTGGAATCTGGACATGGCCTATGACAGGTCCCTCGGCCTCGTAGTCCAGAAAGTACGGCATGCTCACACACTCCACGAAGACTTGAAGTCGTTATAGGGCCAATAGCCCCAAGATGGAGGCCGCGTGACCTCACATCCTGCTCTGCCAAAAGCACAAGGCCCTAAGGGAAGGACAAGGTAGCGTTACGTGCCGGCCGGGCGGCAGCTGGCGCCTGTCCCGTAGTGCAGCCAGTCCGGCAGCGCAGCGGTGAAGGCGTTAAGGATGGCAGGACTGTTGGTGACGGTCCAGTCGATCCTGCCGTTGACCTCAACCTCGTTCTTGTCCCACTCGAACCAGTTGATCATTTTCAGGTTCGGGAACTGGGCGTGGGTCTGGGGACTGAACACCTGCTCCCACCAAACGCGTTTGATGTCCACCTCCGCGGCGCCACCGGCGGTGGGGTTGTAGAGAGCGGCTGTTTCGGGGATGGCCACGGGCTTGTTGTGGTCCTTGCCGTACACGCCGTAGAAGTCGGGCAGCGGGCTGTCATCGCCGTTGGCCCCGTTGTAGGTACCGGTGAGCTGTTGGGCGAACTTGTCCGACTCCGGGAGCTCGTTCTCGCCCCACGGGTACTTCGCGCCCCAGTGGTACAAGGACATGCCCACCCAGTCCACCGCCTCATCACCCGGGTAGTACGGGGCGTACGGATCATCCGCCATGGTGAGGGCGCCGTCGTGGTCCGTGTCCAAGGCAGCGAAATCCGCAGTGCCGGGCTTGGCCTCGAACTGGCCGCCGGCAAAGGGGTACCCGCCCGCATAGTTGGGCGCCCACATCATCGCCGACCCCGGGGCGTCCCTGTGCACGGCGTCCGCCACCCGTGTGAAGACCTTCTTGTACTCCAGCGGTTGTTGCGACCAGGGGTACCAGGAACCGTTCATTTCATGGGCAAGACGGACAATCACCGGCACGCCCTGGTTGTTGATCGACCCCAGGTCCTTCACCAGAGCGTTCACCACCTCGGGAGTGACGGCGGCCAGCCCCTGCTTGGGCTCAAGCGTTAGCAGCATCATGTGCCCGTCGGCGCGGATCTGCGCAGCGGCCTGCTGCAGGTGGGTCCGTTCCTGATCCGTGTAGGGGAAATCGGCGAAGGAAACGCTGATGATTGTGTCAACGTGATCGGAGCCCACTAGGACGGCCCGAACGGTACCCACCCGTCGGACGTCCGGGGATGATGTT
>NZ_JARDJH010000065.1:0-5824 GCF_039907755.1 Pseudarthrobacter sp. CC12
GGTGGACACCGACACGATCATGGCCCTCAGCACATAAGCGAAGGATCAACCGTTACACCACTCCTCGGGACTTGACCCTTCTATGAACAAATCAGTATTTCCTTAGAACCCTGTAGAACTCTCTATAAGCTACGTTTGCGATGCGGAATCAATCCAAAGTTCGTCAGGTCCTATTCCGCCGGCAGCACCCTTCCAGGACAGTTCACTTGCCCTGCGGCCAACGGCCAGACTCACGACCAGGAGCCCGGTAGACAGTCCCAATGCACTGTCTGCTACGTCGTCCCTGATCAAAGGATGATCGTTGCCTTCAGCGATCAACTCCGAGGCAAGTCGATCCGCCACCGGGGACTTCCACCGCTGACCGGCTACATAGTCAGTGGCCAAAATATGAGGTCTGCGAACTATTGCTAGGTCCCCCATCCGGCCCAAAGTGTCGTCACATGATTGAACCGCTGCCGCATGGACCTTCCGCCAATGCTTGACGTCCCCTCCAGATTGTTCGGCATCTTCGAGGCTGAATTGGGCGTTGTATACCTCCATTCGGTCTGCTTCAAGCTGGCTCAGCAACTCCCTAAACTCCGGGTGGTTGATAACCAGCACAGCCATTCGCAGCACCTCAAAGGTTTGCCAGGCGTCTTCCAGCCGCTCGGATCCGGCTACAAGCGACTCCGAAAGAAGAGGCCGAAGGAACTTGTACAGCCGTGGCGGGCTGCCATCGAGTGCCCCGTCGGCTTCGAGCACCTCTGCAAGCCTTTCCTGCCGGTCGTTGAAAGGGTTGGAGCGTTGACGGCTGAGCAGTTGGGCAAGCAGGCCGTACCGTTTTGAAGCGACAGCGGAGATCCCGGCGGCGTAATAAAGGGCAGAGCCTGCAACGAGCCGGAGTTTGAGCAGCTTTGTCCACCCGCCGGCACGCAGTTGCCTGCTGAACCGCTCGATTTCGTCGGTCCACCAGACGTCGGTCTTTTCATTGCCCCAGTAGGCGAGGGCACAAACGAGTGCCACAGGTACTTTGCTGGCTTCTTCTATGCGGTCCAGCATCGCTGCGTACCCGTCGGGGGCTTCCTGCGGATTATCGGCAGTGGGAAACTCGGGCAGCCGGTGAAGTGCCTCAAATTCTGTGGACAGCCGGTCGTGGAGACCGATGGCGACCCACTGGCCTGACAGTTCCCTTTTCGCTGTTTCCGAGGCAACCGTGGCCGTTAGGGGATGACGTGCCCGGCGACTGTTCAGCGCGGCGACGGAGTCAGCCAGGAACCCGAATGCCGTGTCGGCGTCAGTGGGCACTAAAGCGCCCTTCTTGAGCGTCCGAAACTCGGCCGCCCGTTGTTCCTGGGTACCCGGCTCAACCCAGGAAAGTGTGTAACGGCCCGGATATTGCGTCTTGATCGCGTCAATCAGGGCTGGATCATGGACCCCGGACCAGCCAGCGACTATCAGTCCATAATCAGCCAGGACCGGTGCAGCAGGTCAAGCATTGCCGGCTCGTACGACGCGAGCTCGTTGACGGTGTTCAGCATTGTTGACGGATTCAGGTAGTCCCCGTGGAGATGGACCACACAGCAATCCAGCGTGTGAAGAGGCGCGAGCCCTTCGGCGTCGGCGGCGGACGCGACGATAGTGGGCTCCATCCCCTCGGCGCGGATAGCTTGTTCAATGAGCCTGTCGAAGTTCAGGGTGACGAGAACGCGGATGATGCCCGCCTTCACCAGCCGGGCGAGGGCACGATGGGCGAGCGTTGGCTGCTTGGCTGACGACGCCGGGTCTGCCGGTTCGAAATAGGATCGCAGGAGTCGTTGGCGCTCCAGAGGAGCAGGGGCGAGCTTCTCCAGGATGGACTGGTAGCTCAGGGGCTCGCCGTAACGTTCTGTGTACCACCGTTCGTGTTCAGCTGGCTCCTCTTCGCCCATGAGAACTGCAAGACGATCGATGAGATCGGTCATCACTCCCCAGGTGGTCGGGATACCGCTGGCGGCCGAAACGCCGGCCCCGACCAATACTGAATAAGCGCCTGGATTGGCCCGGAGGGAGAATGCCAGTGCCAGCAGCGAGTCCTCGTGTGGTGTGGGGCTTGTCATGGTCATCACCATATCTGTGCACGGTGGTTTGGACACCGCGACGAATCTGCGCTGCCAAGCTGGTGAATGGTGAAGTGACCCCGCTTTCGGTTGGTCCGGGCTTCGGCGGCCCTCGCTGTCGACGGTGTCCCAGTTCCTTGAATATGGAAGCGTGGAATGTCGGGCAGTCCCCGCCCCGCATGACTCGGGCCCCAGGGGAGGACGGGGGTGCGGAATCTCCCTGAACGTGAACTAAGGAGCCTGATCCGGGCAGTAGTGGCTGATTGACCTAGCCAAGACGAACGCCACCTGAACCTCAAACTCGGGGGTATCGTCAGGCTTTATGAGCCCGTTGCGAATCTCACCGTATGAGACGCCGTCGCGCCGCATTTCGCAAATGTAATGGGCGAGTTCGATTAAGGACTCGTCACTATAGGTACTGAAGAAGGACGCGTTAGCGCGAACGTCCTCGATGAACGGCTTGTCCGGTGGTGGGCTGGAGCACCCGGTCAGGAGTGAGGCCACAGTAAGTATGCCGATGGCAACTTTGATGGCCCTCGCGCTTCCATTTGAAGCGGCGCGGAGTAGATGTCCTGTGCAGTTAGCAGTCCGGTCTCGAGTTAGCGCTTGCAGATGTTTGTGCAGTTCATCCTCGATCCCCATGAACAGATGATAGGAGCTAATACCAATAGCGAGAAGCTCCACGGACGGGCTATGCAGATTCTTGAAAACGAAGGATTCCGAGAAAGTCTCGAATCGAGAATGCCGGGTCGATGTCAATTTCAGTACCCGTCTGCACAGCTGGCCTCGTGTTTCCGGGGTTGTGCAGACGGGTATGGATACCGAGGTGTCAGAACTCGCCTGCACGAAACGGCATTCCGCTCTACACTGCCCTGCACAAGCCGCAACTTTTCAGACTGCGCGATATCCGCGCGGGGCTCTTGCCCCCACGGACATGCCGGTGTTTTGTTCCCCGACCGGCCGGCAGGTCATGGTTTCGCGAGGTGCCGGTAGATCGTGGGCCGGGTGACGCCGAATTCCTGGGCAATCTGCTCCACCGTGTGAGTCCGCTTCCCGTCGGCGCCCTTTTCTTCATACATTTCCCGCGCCAGCTTCACCTGGCGCGGGCCGAGCTTGGCTTTCTGCCCGCCGGTCCGCCCACGCGCCCTCGCCGCGGCCAGACCATCACGGGTCCGTTCGGACATCAGAGCATGTTCGAACTCGGCGATTGAGCCAAGGATCTGGAAGAACATTCGCCCCATCGCGGTGGACGTATCGATGCTTTGGTCCAGGACCACCAAATCAACCCCGCGCTCCTGGAGAGTCCTGGAGACCTCGATGAGGTTTTCCAATGACCGGCCGAGTCGGTCTAGTTTGGTCACCACGAGTTGGTCCCCTGCCCGGTTGGCCGAGAGCAGGGCCTTGTCCAGTTCAGGCCGGCGGGCAAGCTTTCCCGAAGCCACATCAACGAACACCTGGTCGCAGCCAGCCGCGGCCAGGGCATCATGCTGGGCCTCGGGGTGCTGATCACGGGTAGAGACCCGCCCGTATCCTACGCGCATCTCAGCAACGTATCACCAACCCTACTGAGGATTACATAGGCGCGTACACGGCAAGCTTTACAGAATTGCTCGCGTAGTTCCAAGATGTGCCGAACACGCGCAGTAGTGTCTCGCGAACGATCGTTTGCAAGATACGTTCTATTCCTCGCTTAGCCCAGGGACACGAAGCGAGCCGACTGCGCTACACATGTATGGATGGACAATCGCAACAGGAACACGCAGCCCGCGCCGTCACTGACATTCCGCACGGGAACCGAGGCGGACTTCCCTGGATGCGCAGAACTCTGGATGAATGCCGCCCTGAATCAGGCGGCCGCTTTTCCCGACAGATTGCTGTTTGCGTCCACAAGGAGTCCTTCGGCTGACAGTGGCCGGGCCTGCTCCAAATCACGGTAACTATCCCGACCGGCGCCTCTTTGAACCAGCGTCGCCATGTGTCGCCCGGTGTTTCCGCACCCTCTCCCAGGCTCCAGATGAGCCGAAAGTTTGTCTTGAATAGCTGTTGTTTTCCGAGAACACGTTCGGAACCGGCAGACAGGCGGCTAGTAAGTATGCTGACCTTTTACTAAGGTGAGCATAGATTGACCGGCGAAACCGGAGGGCCGACCCATCGCGAGACCAACGCTTGGCCGAACAGGCACGACCGTGTCTGCGGTTGTGCGGGCCGTGCTGGGTCTTGCACTGTTGATCACTCTGGCAATGCCGTTCGCCACCGCCCTATGCATGGCGATGGAACATCCCGGGATGACGGGCGCGTCCGTCCCGGTTACGTCGGAGCGGGCCATACAGGTTGGAGACCCTGCGTCGGCGATGGCCCATCCTGTAGTGGCGTCTTCACGTCATGCCTGTTGCGAACGGCAGTCGGGTGCCCCGAAAATAGTTACTCCGTCACACCGGTTTGTCCCTGATGCCCCGGAGGCGCTTCCCACCCCGGCAGCGGAGGTTACCGCTTATGGCGGGCGTAAGTTGCCTGGATGGTTCGATCTCGCGCGGGAGAAACCCGATCGTCTCGCACCGTCCCTGACGGCCCTGTCTATCAGCCGGACGTAAAACCGGGCCCTATCGCCCGCCCTCTTTCTCGGCGTGCGGTTAGCCGCCGTTGCGTCTCAGGTTCCGGGGCGTCTGGGCCGCTCAGAAGCGGTCCGCGTAATCAACGCGTAATCAGTAATGAGTAAACCGCCGGCGCCCTTTATGGCTCTGTTGTGCCCCCAAAATAAAGGAGAAAACAATGACGCATCATGTCAGGTCCATGCTCGGTACTTACCCGAAGGATCTTGGCGGGGTGGACAAGGAGAAACTGGTTTGCCTGCATTGAGGCATGTTTCGAATGCTCTCAGACCTGCACCGGCTGTGCCGATGCCTGCCTGAGCGAGGAAATGGTTTCGGAGCTGACCAAGTGCATCCGCACCAACCTCGACTGCGCCGACATCTGCGCGACCACGGGGAACATCCTGTCCAGGCACACGGGGTATGACGCCAATCTCACCGAGCCGGCCTTGAAGCCTGCCGCACAGCGTGTAAAGCCTGCGGGGACGAATGCGAACAGCACGACCGAATGTATGAGCACTGCCGGGTCTGTGCTGAGTCCTGCCGCCGGTGCGAGCAGGCTTGTCAGGAACTGCTGTCCGCACGGGGCTAGTCTCACGTCACTTCCGTGCACACCTGGGCTTGGATGCACGTCCGGGTCAACTGCCAAAATCCACAACACCCCGCTTCGTACTTCCGCAGGAGCCGGGGTGTTTGGGGACTCAATAAGGAGTTTGTCATGAGTGAAGAAAAGTACGACCGGAACCAGTCTGGGCATGCTGATGGGCATGCCGGGTCCGGATCAGCGCGAATGTATGTTAAGTTCGGCGTCATCTTGCTGGTCAGCCTCGGGCTGATGTGGGTCTTGTCGATGTCGATGGTCCGATCAATTGACCACTTTTATTTCAACCTGAGCAACTTCTGGATGGCTTTGCTGATGGTCTCGGCGATGGCGATCGTCATGATCTTGGGTATGTGGTCAATGTTCAAGAACAAATGGGCAAACATTGCCATGTTGGTGGGGTTTGCGGTGCTTTTCGGGGCAGTCTTCGCCCTGGGACGCACAGAAACCTTCGTGGGCAACGAGCAATTTCTGAAATCGATGGGGACTGCCCCGGCTTTTGTTGACTTGGGGTCTTAGGCCGCTGTGAGCGCGGTCCGGTTGATTGTTTCATATTCGAT
>NZ_JARDJH010000066.1:0-3582 GCF_039907755.1 Pseudarthrobacter sp. CC12
TCCGGCGGTGACCTACTCTCCCACACCCTCCCGGGTGCAGTACCATCGGCGCTGTGGGTCTTAGCTTCCGGGTTCGGAATGGGACCGGGCGTTTCCCCCACGCTATGACCGCCGTAACCCTTGTACCCGGCCAAACCCCTGGGGGGTTGGTGGGAAGTTTTGTGGTTACAACATGGTGTTGTTATTTAGTTGTGTTGGTTCCGTGCCGTGACAACCCGTGGGGGGGTTGTTGGTTGGGAACCACATAGTGGACGCAAGCAGAGTTTTGTATGTATCTGTGTGGTGTAAGTTGTTGGCCTATTAGTACCGGTCAGCTTCACGAGTCGTTAGTCCTCGCTTCCACATCCGGCCTATCAACCCAGTGGTCTGGCTGGGGGCCTCTCACACATAAATGTGTATGGAAATCTCATCTTGAAGCGAGCTTCCCGCTTAGATGCTTTCAGCGGTTATCCCATCCGAACGTAGCTAATCAGCGGTGCACTTGGCAGTACAACTGACACACCAGAGGTTCGTCCGTCCCGGTCCTCTCGTACTAAGGACAGCCCTTCTCAAATTTCCTGCGCGCGCAGCGGATAGGGACCGAACTGTCTCACGACGTTCTAAACCCAGCTCGCGTACCGCTTTAATGGGCGAACAGCCCAACCCTTGGGACCTACTCCAGCCCCAGGATGCGACGAGCCGACATCGAGGTGCCAAACCATGCCGTCGATATGGACTCTTGGGCAAGATCAGCCTGTTATCCCCGAGGTACCTTTTATCCGTTGAGCGACGGCCATTCCACAATGTACCGCCGGATCACTAGTCCCGACTTTCGTCCCTGCTCGAGATGTCTCTCTCACAGTCAAGCTCCCTTGTGCACTTACACTCGACACCTGATTGCCAACCAGGCTGAGGGAACCTTTGGGCGCCTCCGTTACTTTTTAGGAGGCAACCGCCCCAGTTAAACTACCCATCAGGCACTGTCCCTGACCCGGATTACGGGCCGAAGTTAGATGTCCAAAGTGACCAGAGTGGTATTTCAACGATGACTCCACCCGAACTGGCGTCCGGGCTTCAACGTCTCCCACCTATCCTACACAAGCCACTCCGAACACCAATACCAAACTATAGTAAAGGTCTCGGGGTCTTTCCGTCCTGCTGCGCGTAACGAGCATCTTTACTCGTACTGCAATTTCGCCGAGTTTATGGTTGAGACAGCGGGGAAGTCGTTACTCCATTCGTGCAGGTCGGAACTTACCCGACAAGGAATTTCGCTACCTTAGGATGGTTATAGTTACCACCGCCGTTTACTGGGGCTTAAATTCTCAGCTTCGCCTTGCGGCTAACCGGTCCTCTTAACCTTCCAGCACCGGGCAGGAGTCAGTCCGTATACATCGTCTTGCGACTTCGCACGGACCTGTGTTTTTAGTAAACAGTCGCTTCCCCCTGGTCTCTGCGGCCCCGATCCCCTCCACACCGCGAAGGTGTATCAAGGTTGGGGCCCCCCTTCTCCCGAAGTTACGGGGGCATTTTGCCGAGTTCCTTAACCATAATTCTCTCGATCGCCTTAGTATTCTCTACCTGATCACCTGTGTCGGTTTGGGGTACGGGCGGCTAAAACCTCGCGTCGATGCTTTTCTCGGCAGCATAGGATCACCAAATCCCCCCAAACGGGGGTCCCATCAGATCTCAGGCACCATGAGTGGCGGATTTGCCTACCACTCGCCCTACATCCTTAGACCGGGACAACCATCGCCCGGCTCGGCTACCTTCCTGCGTCACACCTGTTAATACGCTTGCCTCCCAGGATCAGGTCCCGCGCTCCACCAAAACCCTTCCATCCAAAGGACGGTCGGGCAGGTCTCGGGCGGTTAGTATCCCCTGTTCAACATGGACGGTTTTTCGCCGGTACGGGAATATCAACCCGTTGTCCATCGACTACGCCTGTCGGCCTCGCCTTAGGTCCCGACTTACCCAGGGCAGATTAGCTTGACCCTGGAACCCTTGATCATTCGGCGGACGGGTTTCTCACCCGTCTTTCGCTACTCATGCCTGCATTCTCACTCGTGTAGGCTCCACCACTGGTTTACACCGCAGCTTCACTGCCCACACGACGCTCCCCTACCCATCCACACTCCTGAACCACAAAGGCTTGGAAAATATGTGAATGCCACAACTTCGGCGGTGTACTTGAGCCCCGCTACATTGTCGGCGCGGAATCACTTGACCAGTGAGCTATTACGCACTCTTTTAAGGGTG
Organism: Pseudarthrobacter sp. CC12; assembly: GCF_039907755.1. Lineage (NCBI taxonomy): Bacteria > Bacillati > Actinomycetota > Actinomycetes > Micrococcales > Micrococcaceae > Pseudarthrobacter > Pseudarthrobacter sp. CC12. The sequence continues at coordinate 2,239 of NZ_JARDJH010000066.1, forward strand.
GCTGCTTCTAAGCCAACCTCCTGGTTGTCTGGGCAACTCCACATCCTTTCCCACTTAGCACACGCTTAGGGGCCTTAGTTGGTGGTCTGGGCTGTTTCCCTCTCGACTATGAAGCTTATCCCCCACAGTCTCACTGCTGCGCTCTCACTTACCGGCATTCGGAGTTTGGCTGACGTCAGTAACCTTGTAGGGCCCATTAGCCATCCAGTAGCTCTACCTCCAGCAAGAAACACGCAACGCTGCACCTAAATGCATTTCGGGGAGAACCAGCTATCACGAAGTTTGATTGGCCTTTCACCCCTACCCACAGCTCATCCCCTCCATTTTCAACTGAAGTGGGTTCGGTCCTCCACGACGTCTTACCGTCGCTTCAACCTGGCCATGGGTAGATCACTTCGCTTCGGGTCTAGATCACGCCACTCACACGCCCTATTCAGACTCGCTTTCGCTACGGCTGCCCCACACGGGTTAACCTCGCGACGTAACACTAACTCGCAGGCTCATTCTTCAAAAGGCACGCCGTCACCAGAACAGAGCCGGCTCCGACGGATTGTAAGCACACGGTTTCAGGTACTGTTTCACTCCCCTCCCGGGGTACTTTTCACCTTTCCCTCACGGTACTGGTCCGCTATCGGTCATTAGGGAGTATTTAGGCTTATCAGGTGGTCCTGACAGATTCGCACGGGATTTCTCGGGCCCCGTACTACTTGGGATACTCTCACAGGCGGTACAAACACATTACGGTTACGGGACTAACACCCTCTCTGGCCGGCCTTTCAAAACCGTTCACCTATGCGCGCACATCACACCCCACCAGCCCGGCAGAACTGGTACGGAAAGTCCCACAACCCCGACCATGCAACGCCCGCCGGCTATCACACATGGAACGGTTTAGCCTGATCCGCGTTCGCTCGCCACTACTAACGGAATCACTATTGTTTTCTCTTCCTGCGGGTACTGAGATGTTTCACTTCCCCGCGTTCCCCCCACGCACCCTATGTGTTCAGGTACGGGTCACCAAGTCACTCGCGCGCTCAGCGGGGTTTCCCCATTCGGACACCCTGGGATCACAGTCCGGTTATCGACTCCCCCAGGCTTATCGCAGATTCCTACGTCCTTCTTCGGCTCCTAATGCCAAGGCATCCACCGTGTGCTCTTAAAAACTTGACCACAAAGATCAAAAACAAAAAACACTCGAGAGAACCACAGAAACTGCCCCGCACACCAACAGGCGCACGAACCAGATCCAGGTTCATATTCTTGGAAATTGCTTCTTATACAAGATGCTCGCGTCCACTATGTAGTTCTCAAACAACAACCCCACACCACACACCCCACACACAC
>NZ_JARDJH010000067.1:0-1561 GCF_039907755.1 Pseudarthrobacter sp. CC12
CTATTTGTTGATATTCCACCCATGAGCACCCGCCACGGAACAATCGTCCGTGCTACGGGCTTGCTTCCTGACAACACCACACCACCACCATGCGCTGGTGACCGGTTGTTGTAGGCGCTCCTTAGAAAGGAGGTGATCCAGCCGCACCTTCCGGTACGGCTACCTTGTTACGACTTAGTCCCAATCGCCAGTCCCACCTTCGACAGCTCCCTCCCACAAGGGGTTAGGCCACCGGCTTCGGGTGTTACCAACTTTCGTGACTTGACGGGCGGTGTGTACAAGGCCCGGGAACGTATTCACCGCAGCGTTGCTGATCTGCGATTACTAGCGACTCCGACTTCATGGGGTCGAGTTGCAGACCCCAATCCGAACTGAGACCGGCTTTTTGGGATTAGCTCCACCTCACAGTATCGCAACCCTTTGTACCGGCCATTGTAGCATGCGTGAAGCCCAAGACATAAGGGGCATGATGATTTGACGTCGTCCCCACCTTCCTCCGAGTTGACCCCGGCAGTCTCCTATGAGTCCCCACCATCACGTGCTGGCAACATAGAACGAGGGTTGCGCTCGTTGCGGGACTTAACCCAACATCTCACGACACGAGCTGACGACAACCATGCACCACCTGTAAACCGACCACAAGTGGGGGACCTGTTTCCAGATCTTTCCGGTTCATGTCAAGCCTTGGTAAGGTTCTTCGCGTTGCATCGAATTAATCCGCATGCTCCGCCGCTTGTGCGGGCCCCCGTCAATTCCTTTGAGTTTTAGCCTTGCGGCCGTACTCCCCAGGCGGGGCACTTAATGCGTTAGCTACGGCGCGGAAAACGTGGAATGTCCCCCACACCTAGTGCCCAACGTTTACGGCATGGACTACCAGGGTATCTAATCCTGTTCGCTCCCCATGCTTTCGCTCCTCAGCGTCAGTTAATGCCCAGAGACCTGCCTTCGCCATCGGTGTTCCTCCTGATATCTGCGCATTTCACCGCTACACCAGGAATTCCAGTCTCCCCTACATCACTCTAGTCTGCCCGTACCCACCGCAGATCCGGAGTTGAGCCCCGGACTTTCACGGCAGACGCGACAAACCGCCTACGAGCTCTTTACGCCCAATAATTCCGGATAACGCTTGCGCCCTACGTATTACCGCGGCTGCTGGCACGTAGTTAGCCGGCGCTTCTTCTGCAGGTACCGTCACTTACGCTTCTTCCCTACTGAAAGAGGTTTACAACCCGAAGGCCGTCATCCCTCACGCGGCGTCGCTGCATCAGGCTTGCGCCCATTGTGCAATATTCCCCACTGCTGCCTCCCGTAGGAGTCTGGGCCGTGTCTCAGTCCCAGTGTGGCCGGTCACCCTCTCAGGCCGGCTACCCGTCGTCGCCTTGGTAGGCCATTACCCCACCAACAAGCTGATAGGCCGCGAGTCCATCCAAAACCACAAAAGCTTTCCACCAACCACCATGCGATGGAAGGTCATATCCGGTATTAGACCCAGTTTCCCAGGCTTATCCCAGAGTCAAGGGCAGGTTACTCACGTGTTACTCACCCGTTCGCCACTAATCCA
>NZ_JARDJH010000068.1:0-4879 GCF_039907755.1 Pseudarthrobacter sp. CC12
TATGACAGTCTGATCGGAGCCCACTAGGACGGCCCGAACGGTACCCACCAGCCGGACATGCCGAACCTAATGACGGCTTGAATGGTACCCACCTGTGAACGTTGATCCATCCAGTGTTGGATCGACGACGGGAGGGCCGGGATGGGGTCAAGAGTGGAGTTGTTCGCGCAGATTCGGAGGGATGCCCGGGTGGAGGGCGCGTCAATCCGGGAGCTTGCCCGCAGGCACCAGGTGGCGCGGAAAACCGTGCGTAAGGCGTTAAGTTCCCCGGTCCCGCCAGAGCGTAAAACTCCTGTACGGTCCTCGCCGCGGCTTGATCCTTATAAACCGACGATCGACGCCATGCTCGTCGAGGACACGACGGCGCCGAGGAAGCAGCGTCACACTGCCCGGAGGATTCTTGCCCGGCTCATCGAGGAGCATGGAGCGGACGAGTTGTCGTATTCGACGGTGCGTGACTACGTTCGGGTCCGCCGGGCGCAGATCGATGTGGAGGCCGGCCGCCGGGTTAGGTATTTGTTCCTCAGGAGCACGCCCCGGGCGCGGAAGCGGAAGTGGACTTCGGTGAAGTCTGGATCGTGCTGGACGGGGTAAAGACGAAATGCCACATGTTCATCTTCCGGCTTTCTCACTCCGGCAAAGCCATCCACCGGATTTACCCCACCCAGGCCCAGGAAGCGTTTCTGGAAGGCCACGTCGAGGCGTTCAACGAGATCGGCGGCGTGCCGGTCAAACATATCCGCTATGACAACCTCACCAGTGCCGTCAGGGCCGTGGTGTTCGGTCAGGGGCGGAACCGCCTGGAGAATGACCGGTGGGTGTTGTTTCGCTCGTTCTATGGATTTGATGCCTTTTATTGCCAGCCAGGTCTTGCCGGCGCTCACGAGAAAGGCGGGGTCGAGGGCGAGGTGGGCTGGTTCCGCCGCAACCGGCTGACCCCGATGCCCGTGGCGAGGTCCCTTGATGAGCTCAACGACTGGATCCGGAGCCGGGAGGTTCAAGACGATCAGCGGCGGATTGATGGCAGGATCCGCACTATCGGCCAGGACTTCGCCGCCGAGCGCCCGTTCCTGGCACCGTTGCCGGCCGACGAGTTCGATCCCGGTCTGGTGTTGAACCCGAGAGTGGACCGGTCCTCAATGATTACCGTGCGGATGGTGAAGTACTCGGTGCCAGCACGGTTCATCGGTCGGCGGGTCCGGGTTTCATTGCGGGCATCCGAAGTTGTGGTGTTCGACGGCCGCGCGGTGGCGGCCCGGCACCAGCGGATTATTGCCAAGGGCGGGCAGTCGGTCCAGTTGGACCATTATCTGGAGGTCCTCAAGACCAAGCCCGGCGCTTTGCCTGGTTCCACTGCTTTGGCCAGGGCGCGGGAGTCGGGTGCTTTCACCAGCGCCCATGACGCCTTCTGGTCTGCCTCGCGCAGGGTCAACGGTGATGCCGCGGGGACCCGTGAACTGATTGACGTCCTGCTGCTGCACCGATCGATGGAAGCCGAAGACATCGAGGCAGGGATCACCGCAGCCCTTGGAGTAGGTGCCGTCAGTGCCGACGTCGTGGCGGTTGAAGGCCGCCGACATGCCTCCAGCATCCCTGCTGGTGGGTCCCGTCCTGACCGTCATCGCGGTGCTCATGCTGAAGCGAAAGTGCAACGAGTTGTCAGCCTGACCCAGCGCCGGCTGATGGACCCGGCGGCGGTCATCGCCGGGCTCCCTCCAGACAAGCGGCCGCTCCCGGCGATCAGCGCCTATGACGAGCTGCTGGCCAAACGCACCGAACACTCCGCAGGAACCGCGTCGAAGGAAAACATCTCATGAGCCCCACCGCACCGGCCACCACCATCACCCCAACCCTGCGACGGCGCCGCGGTCTGACTGAGCAGGCCGCGGTCGCGGCCGTGGACCAAGCATGCCGCCGATTGCGCCTGCCCACCATCCGGGCGGTTCTGGACGAAGCTCTGACCGTCGCGGGGAAGGAACAACTCTCTTACCAAGGCTTCCTGGCCGAGCTGCTGCTGGCCGAATGCGATGACCGGGACCGTCGCTCCTCAATCCGACGCGTCAAAGCCGCGAACTTTCCCCGGGATAAATGGCTCGGTGATTTCGATTTCGACGCGAACACGAACATCAACCCCGCTACCATCCATACCCTCGCTACCGGCGAATGGATTCGAAAAGGTGCACCGCTATGCCTGATCGGGGACTCCGGAACCGGCAAATCCCACCTGCTTATCGGGCTGGGCACCGCCGCGGCGGAGAAGGGATACCGGGTCAAATACACTTTGGCCACCCGGCTCGTGAACGAACTCGTCGAAGCCGCCGACGACAAAGTCCTCGCCAAGACCATCGCCAGATACGGCCGAGTGGACCTGCTCTGCATTGACGAGCTCGGCTATATGGAACTGGACCGGCGCGGCGCCGAACTCCTCTTCCAGGTCCTCACCGAACGCGAAGAGAAGAACTCCATCGCCATCGCTTCCAACGAGTCGTTCTCCGGCTGGACCAAGACATTCACCGACCCGCGCCTCTGCGCCGCGATCGTTGACCGGCTGACGTTCAACGGCACCATCATCGAAACCGGCACCGATTCCTACCGCCTCGCCCACAGCCTGACAAGGAACGCGCACTAAAAGGTAGCCGCGGCCGCCCGCCCCACGAACACATAGGTTGTCGTTGACCACTTCATGCCGCGCAACAGGACAGTTTGGAGACGTCAGTAGTGAAGGACTGGGCTGCTATCTTGATGCCTTCGGCCATGGTCAGATAGGGGCTCCAGAGATTCGCGACCTGATCAACGGTCATCCCGGCCTCCAGAATGTAAATCCCTGCGGCGGCGATGTCCCCGGCGTCCTTACCCACGACAGTGATCCCTACAATCCGACCCGTGTCCGCGTCGGCAACGATCTTGATGAAGCCGCGGGTATCACGGTTCACCAGCGCGCGAGGGATAAATTTGAGCGGCAGAACCCGGCACATGCACCGGATCCCTGCCTGGTTCGCTTCCTTGTCCGTCATCCCGACAGCGGCCAGGGCAGGGCTGGTAAACGTGACCCGGGGCAGGTGCCGGTAATCGACCTCACGCCCGGCACCCTCAAAGGCGTTCTCCACCATCAGGGCCCCGTGCGCGGCGGCGACATAAACGAACTCCGGGTGACCCGTCACATCACCCGCGGCCCAGATCCTCGGATTAGTACTGCGAAGGCTCCCGTCGACCAGGACTTCCCCGCGGTCCCCGGTTTCAACGCCGACCATGCAAAGGTTCAAATCCTCCGTGACCGGGCGCCGGCCTGTTGCCATGAGCAGGCGCGCGGCCCTGAATTCCTCGTTTCCTCCTGAGACGGAAGCATCCACGACCACGTCCCCCGACACCTCATCGGTCCGGACCGAGGACGCTGTCGCTCGACGGACGACCCGGATGCCCTCATCGGCGAAGACACCGGCGAGGGCATGCCCGGCTTCAGGCTCTTCGGCCGAGGCGAGCTTGGACCGGACCAGGATGGTCACCTCCGTGCCGAGCCGGGCGAAAAGCTGCGCCTGCTCCAGCGCCACATACCCGCCGCCCACCACCAGCATCGAAGCGGGAACGTCCTGCAGCTCCATCGCACTCGTGGACGTCAGATAATCCACCTCGTCCATTCCCGGCACTTCAGGGATCCAGGGGGTGGAGCCGGTCGCGACCAGGTAGTGTTCCGCGCTGACTGTCTCGGTGGTTCCGCCCGGGGCGGTGATGTTCAAAACCGGTGCGGCTGCGGTTCCGGCGAACACCGCCGTCCCCCGCTGCAGGTTCCATCCATAGCCCGCGGCGAGATCCACATACTTCTCTGACCGCATGGATTCGACCAGTGAGCGCTTCCCGGCGACCAGTTCGGGCATATCCACCGGCTCTGCGGAGGTGCTGATACCGGGGAACCGTCCGGAAGCATCGAGGGCGACATGGCGGGCTTCCGCGGCGGCCAGCAGGGCCTTGGACGGGATGCAGCCCGTGTTCACGCACGTGCCTCCCACAGTGCTGCGCTCCACCATCAACACCCGCTTGCCACGGCTGGTTGCCCGGATGGCCGCAGCGAAAGCAGCCCCGCCGGAACCGATAATGGCCAGGTCATAATCGAAAGATGCTGCCGACACGAGGGACTCCTGAAGATGGAAGGGAAGCAGCCGCCAGCACACCTGTTGCTCAACCGACCGCCATGTGCAGCCTTCAACCGAAGACCAGCTCTGCATCCCATTCTCAACCTTCCCCTACACTGGAATGTCAAGGAATCGCCGTCCTGGCCGCCTGCTAAGAAATGAGTTCATGATGCGTATCGGTGAGGCCGCGGCAGCGGCAGGGATGACAACCAAGACGCTGCGTCTCTACGAGGACAGCGGGCTTCTCCCGGCAGCGAAAAGATCCTCTAACGGCTACCGGGACTACCATGACGACTCCGTGGCCAGGCTCGAATTCATCCGCCGCGGACGGGCCGCAGGCCTCGCCCTGACCCAAATACGCGAAATTCTTAGCCTCCGTGACGCCGGAGAAGCCCCCTGCGCCCACGTCCAAGACCTTCTCTCCAACCAGCTGGCCGAACTGGACCACCAGATTTCTGAACTAATGGCGCTGCGATCCATCGTCGCCGGCCTTCACGCCACTGCCGCGTCCGGGACCGACGCAAGCTGCGATCCCGAACAAATCTGCAGCTACCTCTGACGCACTACTCCGCCAGACGCCAGCTTCCAACAATCGGGACCCCGGGTATCGTCCCAACCCGCGGCAGTGTTTTCACAGACCCAGAAACCACGCCAAGAACCCCTAGACACCCTCACAACATCATCCCCGGACGTCCGACGGGTGGGTACCGTTCGGGCCGTCCTAGTGGGCTCCGATCACGTTGACACAATCA
>NZ_JARDJH010000069.1:0-4360 GCF_039907755.1 Pseudarthrobacter sp. CC12
AGCTACTGCTCTCCACAGCACAACCTCAGCCGGCACAAGCCGCCTGATCAACTGTCCACGATTTGCGGGCAACCCCACACACCGCTCAGTGAGGGGAGGTGGGTCTGACGCCAGATGCCCCACCAATCGCGACAGGAGCAGTCAGCGCGGAAGCAGATCAAAATAGGCGGTGCCAGAATTCCAGATGATTGGGTGCAGTAATGTACCCACGGCAGGGTTCAAGGCACTCCACATCATGCCGTTGCCGGCGTAGATGCCAACGTGCCCCCAGTTGTTCGGTCCCTGCGGATTCTGAACCACCAAATCCCCCGGCTTCGGGGTGTCCGTTTGTACCCCAACACGCCACTGCTCTACCCGGGGCAGTTCGATACCGGCCTGACGGTAGATCCATTGCACGTAACCTGAACAGTCCCATGCCTTAAATGCAGTACCGCCCCACACATACCGTCCGCCTAGACCTTCCTGCGTGAACCGTAGGATGTCCTGGCGGAGCTGACTTAGATTTTGCCAAGGGGCCCCAGACCGCTCTACGGGCGGTGACGATGAGCAAAGAGCCGGCGATGTGTCTGTTTCCAAGGCCGCAACGACGGCTGTCGCTGCCCGTTCCCAACGCGCATAGAGCTCGGGGAAAGCAGATACCTGGACCGCCTGGGCAGCCAGGCCTTTGTCCATTGCCTGCCACCCCGGTATGTCGAGCAGCCCTCGAGGACTTCCTCGGTTTGGTCCCAGTGGGCCGCCATAGAAGGCGCGGGCGTTGTAGAAAGCGTTCATTAGCTGCTCGACACTCCCCCAGCCCGCCCCGGGACGCTGTTGGGCCGATCCTATCGAGTCATGGTCACTGCCGACGCCGTCATTCGGAAAGCCCAGGGAAGCCGGCACGCTGGGGTTTGCGAGTACGCGCAATCCCGACTCCTGCATTGCCATCATGATGGCAATGATCTGTCCCGACCGGGGTACGCCGAGCTGTTTGCCGACCCCGACGTACGCGCGCGCCACGCTTTCCTGTCGCGAGTTCAGCTCGTATAGGACCTGGCTGCCATCGCGGACCTCCAGGCCACCGCCAGTCCCCGTACCCGTGCTGATAGATGCGGCATCAGCCGGAACACAAGCGACAGTTGGCTCCCTTCTCAGACCAGCAAGTAGAGCCACACCCGCGACGAACGCCATCAGGCCGAGAAGCACAAGGACAGTCGAAGCGGCAGCGACACCCTTGAGGAGTGCCCGCCTTTTAACCAGACCGGCCACGGCCATAGGACCGAGCATCAGTAGACGATCCGGTCTGCGGTCGCATAGAAGGCCACCATGACGCAGCGGTCAGCCGGAGCTGTAATCGCAGGCGGGCAGTTCAGCATCACCGTTATAGGTGCGGAATAAGCGTTTTGGTCCCTGCTCGTCTCATCGACCACTTGCACGATCACAGTGCACACATGAAGGCCTACCCAGGGAGGTGGGAATTCCTGAACTTTGGCCAACTCAAGATCGCAGCGAACAGATTGCGCTGTGCCGGTCCGGCGCGCCGACTCCCGTCCAAGGCTCGCGAAGGAAGTGGCAGTCACACCAGTGGCCTCGAACTCTTTGACTAACACCGATAAGGGGTTGGATCCATCGGGAAGCAACTCCCACCACGAGCGCACCCGTGCATACACATCCGAATACGACGACGAGCGGCTGTCCCAGGTGTAGATTCCCCTTGCTGCCTCTAAAGCGAGCGCACGGAAGTCGCGCGTTGGCGAAAGATCAACAGGCGAGGCCAGTGCGGCCACATTGGTTTCGCCAGGGAGAGCAGAGGGCGCGCCCGTTGCTGCGGGCGTCCCGGAAGGTACTGACGCTGGAGGCATGCTTGGTGTCGGGCTTGGGACCGGCGCCGCAGCGGACCTACCGACCGGCCGGAACAGGATGACAAGGCCGCCTATCAGCAACACAACGAAGAGTCCGGCAACGAACGAGCGCTGACGGCCCACCGGAAGGAGTGCACGCAGTCCCCGGCCAACCATGACTTATGCAGTCTGCCTGTTGGCCTCGTGCTGGAGCACGCGCCAAGCTGTCCGGTACAACTGCCGCGCGAAACCGATATTCACGGCGACATACCGCTCAGTGACACCAAGCTCCGTCGCCAGCGCCGCCATCTGCACAGACCTAGGCAGGCCGCGCAACCCTGGACGGACTATGGTCTCCGCGACTCTTCTCAGAACAGCCGTGGGAAGGCAATCCGCAGCGCACCGGCAAAGACCTTCCATGCTGACCCCCGGCTCGGGGTGGCAGTTCAAAGCAGCATTGATAGTCATGGCGGTCTGCCGCACGACGGTAACGGCATGCCAGCGCCTCCTGTCCCTTGGCGAGGGCGGCCCGTAATGCCTTGGCCCGACTAAGCTTGAGACAGCCAATTGCCAGGTATCCTCCCTCACGTTTTTTTGCACCAGGCCAAGCATGGCCTGAGCCCAGGCGTGATCGACATACTTCTCCGTGCTGTCCCAACCCAACCCGGCGCTGACGACAGCAAGCACTTCAGGTGAGGGTTCCGCCGTCGTGAAATCCATGAGCAGCGGCAAAGTCTGATGACTAAGTTCGCGCCGGACGTGTGCCGCGCAGATCTTGTTGCAGACACCTTGGACCCAGGCTTCGAACGGAATGCCGGGCAACTCCCGGTAGCGCCCCTTCGTCACGCCGTCCCATACGGCGACCCGGATATCCTGCATGAGGTCGTCCACATCGCACATGCGCCCAATCCGCGTAAGACGGGAAACCACGTAACCCTGAACACTGTTGACCGCGCTCATGATGCGGTCGATCGGGATATTGCACTCCCCTGCCGCAGGAGGGTTTAGCAATGAGACGTCGACAGTGATGGTCTTAACTGGTTCCCGGATGGGTTTATTTGCTTTGGCGTCGAGTTCCACGACTTCACCGCTTTTGTTCAGATCGAGTAGTAAGCAGAGTCGCGGGTAGAGCAACTCGCGGATGTGGATGCGCAGATCCACCAACGACCAGTAGAAGCTATAGAAGTTATAGAAGTTATTGTCGAAGATACTTAAAGTATCGTCAAGGGTGCCGTTCTTACTTTTTGGTCAACCTTCGGGAAGAATGTGGCTATGCCGCGGATTACCCAGCCACACGACGCCGCCTGGTCGGCTGACGTTGAGGCTGCCGTCGCCACTTTTGGCAACCGGTCGCGGAACGAGATTCTCCGATTCCTCACGGCGAATGGACCGGCGACGCGAGGCGACATTGTCGCAGCCGTCAGCGCCGGCGAACCGAGCGTAGCTAAGCACCTCACCGCCCTGGAGGACGCAGGCGTGGTGATAGTCGACGTCGAACCTGGGCGCCGGCACGGGCGCTCGCCCCGGTACTCTGCCAACGCAGCCCGAATAAAGGAACTGCTCGACGCGCACCTAGGCTACCTGCTCGAGAAGTAGTGGCAACGTTTGCGACGACGGTAGCGCCTGTTCGATCTATTCCGCTGCTTCACCCGCGTCTGACGATGAACCCGCCGCTGCTTGCTCACCTTCCGGCCGCCGGCTGATGTCCCTGTTCAAATACTCTGTGATGACACGAAGCGTTTCCGGGGACACATCACCAAGAGTCCTGGCCGCAAACGTCTTCACACGAGCTGCGCGCAGGGACTTCACAAACTCAAGCTGTGAATCAATGCGCTCGGGCAGGTCAGCGGCCTCGCCTCCCTGCAGATACCCAGGGTCGACATTGAAGATTTCACACAGAGCTCCCAGCAACGCCGGGTCACTGACGAGTCTCCCCGTGCCGTCCTTCATGTAGAACCAGCGGGCTCTGGAAAGCTTGATTCCCCTGCTCTGCAGCTTCTGCTGAACCTCACGGAACGTGACCGGCTGACCTCGCTCGGCAACCACAACATCAAGCAGAAGGTTCAGGCGTCGCGCCAACTCTGCCTGTGGAGACGAGCCAGCACTGAATGCCTCTTGGTCAGAAGACAAGACCCGCCTCCCTTCTGGTGCGATGGTTCACGCCGACCCTGGTGCCAGTATTCCTCTGCGGAACGCCGCCTGCAATAAGGCTTGCGGGTTGCTTCCATCCCCTTACGGATGAGCGTATCGTTCTCCTGTAGACCCGTCTACAGGTCGTTCAGCTCAGTCATTCGGCGGGGGTCTCCGTGGCAGAGGACATCTTGATGAACCGGACGCGAAGCCGACTCCTTCGGTTCCTAATCGTGCATGGTCCAGCGTCTTGCGGGCATGCCTCTCGTGCCCTGGGACTTTCGCAGTCGACCGTCCGTCGACAGATCACGCTGCTGAGCGACGCCGGTCTAATCACCCCGCTAGCTGTATTGACCTGAGAGGTTGATGACGCGGCTGGCCGGTGTCTTACCTTTGAGTGCAGTGTGGGCTCG
>NZ_JARDJH010000007.1:0-165943 GCF_039907755.1 Pseudarthrobacter sp. CC12
CAATCACCATCGAGCCCACACTGCACTCAAAGGTAAGACACCGGCCAGCCGCGTCATCAACCTCTCAGGTCAATACATCTAGGTGGAACCAGCCTATGAGCAGGCTCCGACATTGGGAGGGACGCCACCGCCAGGAATTCGGCAGCCTGCAACGGGCTGCAGCAGCCAGCGCTGGGTACGGTAGGCGCATGGCTGAATCCGAAAAGCGAACCAAGTCCAGTTCCACCCTGCTGACGGTCATCATCGCCTTCGTGGCGAATGTGCTGGTGGCGGCGGCAAAATCGGTGGCGGCCGTCCTCTCCGGCTCGGCTTCGATGGCGGCGGAGGCGGCGCACTCCTGGGCGGACACGGGCAACCAGGTGTTCCTGTTTTTCGCGGAACGGCGGTCAGCCCGGCCCCGGGACAAGGGACATCCCATGGGATACGGCCGCGAAGCCTACGTCTGGTCAATGTTCGCCGCGTTCGGCCTCTTTACGGCAGGTGCGGTGGTGTCCATCATGCACGGCATCCAGGAGATAGTTTCCCCTGAGCCGGCCGCCGACTTCATGGTGGCCTACATCGTCCTGGCGGTGGCTTTCGTCTTCGAAGGGATCTCCTTCGTCCAGGCGTTCCGCCAAACCCGGAAAGCGGCGCACGAACTGGAACGGCACACCCTCGAACAGGTCCTCATCAGCTCTGATCCCACGCTGCGCGCCGTCTTTGCCGAGGATGCCGCGGCGCTGATCGGCCTTGTCATAGCGTTCGTGGGCGTGTTCCTGCACCAGGTCACCGGGTCGCCGCTGCCCGATGCGATTGGTTCGATCGCCGTGGGCGTGTTGCTCGCCGTCGTCGCCGTGGTCCTGATCGACCGGAACCGGCGCTTCCTGGTGGGCCAGGGCGTCACGCCCGATATTGAGCGTTCCATGGCGCGGCGGGTGCTGGAGCACCGCGACATCGCCCGGCTCACCTACCTGCACCTGGAATTCGTTGGTCCGCGCAAGCTGTACCTGGTGGCGGCGGTGGACCTGGAGGGGGACCATCCGGAGCATGAGGTGGCAGTGGCCCTGCGCAGGATCGAGCGGGAGCTGGAGGACCACGCAACGGTTGAAGAAGCCGTGCTGACCCTGGCAACCCTTGATGAGCCGGCACTGAATTTCTGACCCTGTTCCGGGGGTGATCGGCGCAGGGCGGGGGGACCCCGGGGAACGAAAAACCCCCGCCGCTTCAAGAAGCGGCGGGGGTTTCCATGTGCCCTCGGTAGGATTCGAACCTACGGCCTTCTGCTCCGGAGGCAGACGCTCTATCCCCTGAGCTACGAGGGCAATTTTCCGGATTCCTGCCGTTCCCGGCGGGACGTCCTAGAGCTTAGCAGGAAGGTGGCCCGCAAGGGAAAACAGGCGCAGGGTCTTGTCCGCGGCGGCTGCCGGCCAGGCCTCAGTAGCCGGCGAAAGAGTCGGTTCTGACCCTGCGCGCACCTGCGCGCCGCGCTGCCCGGCGCAGGGATGCGACGCTTGCCGGGGAGCCGGAGACGTAGACCTCCCGGCGGGCAATGTCCGGGACAAGCGCTGCAAGCGCCTTTCCATCCAGCCGGCCGGGAGCGCCGGGCTCGCCGCGCGCCCCGGGTGAAGCTGAGGCCAGGCCCGACGGCGGCCGGGAGCCGTCTGCCAGCATCACCATCACCGGGAGGCCGGATGACCGGAGTTCGTCTGTGTAGGGCACTTCGTCAGCGCTCCTGGCCAGGAGCAGGAGGATGGCATCCCGCTCCCGCAAGGCGCCGGAGGACAGTTGGGACACGAATGGCGTGATGCCGATGCCTGCGGCGATGAGCAGTACCGGCCGGCGGGGATCCCGCGGCAGGACAAAGTCGCCGCCCACCGCCGTGGCCGTCACAGGGTCGCCGGGCCGCAGTGCCAGGAGCGCCTCCTTTGCCGCAGACACCGGACCGGCCGTGCGGACGCCAAAGGACACCAGGCGCCCGCCAGGGGAACCGGTCAGGCTGAACACGCGGCGCCGGCCTTTCCCATCCGGCCTGGCGTGCGGGAGGTCCAGCTCCATGTATTGTCCGGGGAGGAAACGCACCGGCCTGGCGGCCTCGAAAGAGAACTCGGCAGTGGTGGGCGTCAGCGGGCGGTTTCCAGCAAACCGGAGCTTCACGGCCCCGCGCTGGCCGGACAGGAAGGCCAGCAGGTTGCCCGCAAGCAGCGCCGCCTCGGGGGAGTTCGCCACAGGACCCAGGTTCCACGGGAGCGCGAAGAGCACTCCCACCACGCCGGCAAGGACCAGCTGCTGGCGTCGCCGCGGCGGCAGTGTGAGGGGCTCGGTCAGCATGAAACCCACGAAGAAGAGCACCGGACGCTGCGCGAGGGCCTGCCAGAGGCCCATCCCGGCGGTCATGCCGGAGCGAAGCAGCTCAACGTTGATGATGGCGGTTGCGACTATTGTGAACACGGCTGCCATCAACAGCTTGCGCGTGCGGTGCAGGACCAGCAGCACGCCCGGCACCAGCAGCCAGAGCATGGCCGGAGTGGCCGCCCACCAGGTGGCGACGTTCAGCCCGGTCAGGCCGGTGGCGAAGGCGCCGGCCGCGGCAGGATTGAAGATGTGCCGTCCGCGCCACGCCAATGCGTATTTCGACGCCGACGCCAGGACGCACGCCAGCGCCACCCCCGCCAGGTCCATCGGCTGCAGGGAGGGCCAGAACAGGAAGTAGAGCAGCAGTCCTGTGATCAGGGAGGACTCGGTGTGGGGATTAACCCGGAAGAGCGCCGCAAGCGCCCGGTTGGTGGCCCAGGTCAGTCCCAGGCACAGTGCCAGGTGTCCCAGCATTTCGGGGATGCCGAACGTCAGCCAGCCCAGCACGTCAAGGAGCAGGCTGTAGGCGGCAAGGGCGGCCAGGACCAGGAGGATAAGCCGGTACATGGTGAACCTGCCCACGGCTGACCCTATTCGTCCGCTGAGGGAGGGAACCGGGCCGGTTTGGGGTGTGTCCACGGAACTCATGAGAACAGCTTCCCTTCGAATTCGGCTGAGTAGGTCGCACTGCCGTCGGAAAAGACTGTCAGCCAGGAAAAATCGAACGTGTCCGCGAGCAGGGCGCCCGGAACGAAGAAGAGGGCGGTGGCGAGGGCATCGGCGACCATGGCTGTTTCCGCCAGCGCCCAGGCGGCGACGGCGGTCCGCACCGGCTGCCCGGTGGTTCCGTCCAGGACGTGGTGCAGTCCGTCGCCCCAAGCCCGCCGGTTGGCCGCGGAAGCACACAGGGCCCGCCCGTCCAGCTCCACGACGCCGATGGCCTGTGCCGGGTTGTAGGGGTGTTCGAGGGCAACACTGACGGGGTCCGGGCCGCGGACCAGCAGGTCGCCGCTGGCATCAATGATGAAGGATCCGGTGCCGGCGCCCTCCAGTTCGGCGGCCAGCAGGTCCACCAACAAACCCTTGCCGGCGGCGCCGATGTCCAGCACCACCGGCTCACTGGCCGTCAGGCTGGTCCCGGACCAGCTGAGGACCGACTCCCAAGGGGGCGCCGGGAGTGGCGGACCTGCCGGCCGGAGCGAGTAGGCGGGATCGTACCCCAGCCGTTCCAGGCTGCTGCCGATCAGCGGCGTCATGGCGCCGTCGGTCAAACCGTACAAGGTGGAATACAGCGGGCCGAGCGCTGCGGCCTCGTCGGGAAACCGGTAGCGTCCCGGTGCGCGGGCCATCGCCGCCACCAGCGAGTCGGCCCTGAACCGGGACCACGCGGCGTCGAACCTTTCAATGTGGTCCAGGAGGCTCTCCCGCAACGCCGCCGTCAAGGGCAGGGGTGTGGAGATCTCCCAGTCGGTGCCGATCCCCTGGAACGCAAAGCCCTCCCAGTCCGTGCCGGACACCGCCTACTGCGCCTCCGACTTGATCTTGCCCACGGCCTGGTTGAAGCCTCCGCTGGTCAGGGAGGAGCCGGCAACCTTGGAAACGTTGAGCTCGTCGAGGTTCTTGCCCACCACCTGCGCCGCGATGCCGCCGGCGAACTCACCCTGGAACTTGCGGGTATTCGGGTTGGACGGGTGCTGGGTGATCTGCACATCGGTGACTCTTCCCGCGGCGAGGGTCAACTGCACGCCGACCGTCTCCGTGCCGTTGGGGGAAACGTAGTTGCCGTCCGCGCTGTAGGTGCCGTCCTTGTAGCTGCCACCGCTGCCGGCCAGGGCGGTGGAGCCGCCCGACGGCGCGGCGGAGGAGTTTCCGGGGGCGCCGTTGGTGGCCGACGGGGCCTCGGCCGCCGAGGGTGCACAGCCCGCCACGGTTCCGGCCAGTGACAAGCCGGCGATTCCGGCGTAGAGGGTCCGGCGGAGGGCGCCGCCCGCTGCCGGGGAGCCTGCGGATATGGACGGGCTTTTGCGGGTGGAGGGTCTCATGAAGGCTCTCGTTTCACTCTGAGGTCATGCCGTGCGGCAGTGGCTACGCTCTGCATAACGCCGGATCTGCCCGAAAGGTTCACCCCGGGGCTTCGGCCGGCGTTAAATTCTTTGCTGTCACTGGCCCCCGGTAGGCTAGGGGGGTGACTCCCGAAGAACTTTCCCTCGCCATATCCGCCTGCCTCAAGGACGCCGTCGCCGCCGGCGAAATCGCCCTTGCGGAATCAGCAATTCCTGCTGAGGTGCGCGTGGAGCGACCCAAGAACAGGGACCACGGCGACTGGGCCACCAACATCGCCCTCCAGCTCGCCAAGCCGGCAGGGACCAACCCGCGTGAATTCGCTGCCATCCTCAGTGCCCGGCTGAAGTCCATCAATGGTGTTTCCGCCGTGGACATCGCCGGCCCGGGTTTCCTGAACATCACCGTTGACGCCGCGGCAGCCGGTGCCCTGGCCAAGGTCATCGTTGAGGCCGGCCGGAGCTACGGCACCAATACGGCGCTCGCCGGCCGCACGGTCAACATGGAGTTCGTGTCCGCCAATCCCACCGGGCCGCTGCACATCGGACACACCCGCTGGGCAGCCCTGGGTGACTCGATTGCCCGGGTGTTGCGCGCCTCCGGCGCCGACGTCACTGCGGAGTACTACATCAACGACGCCGGCTCGCAGATGAACACCTTCGCCACCTCCGTCTACAACCGGCTGCACGGCCTTCCCGTGCCCGACGGCGGCTACCCCGGGCAGTACATCGCGGACCTTGGCCACGAAGTGCTCACCGCCCACCCCGACATCCGCGAGCTCACCGAAGTTGCGGCCCTGCCCGTCATCCGGGCCGCGGCCTATGAAGCCCAGATGAAGGACATCAAGGCCACCCTGGCAGAGTTCGGCGTCGAGTTCGACGTCTTCTTCTCCGAGCAGGAACTGCACGACGCCGGGGCGATCGAGAGCGCCGTGGCGCGCCTTCGCGAGCAGGGCCACGTGTTCGACGACGGCGGTGCGGTCTGGCTGCGGACCACGGACTTTGGCGACGACAAGGACCGCGTGATGATCCGCGCCAACGGCGAGCCCACCTACTTCGCCGCGGACGCCGCCTACTACCTGTCCAAGAAGGACCGCGGCTTCACGGAAAAGATCTACCTCCTGGGCGCCGACCACCACGGCTACATCAACCGGCTCAAGGCCATTTCGGCCGCGGCCGGGGATGATCCAGAAGTCAACATCGAGGTGCTGATTGGCCAGCTGGTTTCGGTAAATGGAGCCAAGCTGTCCAAGCGCGCGGGCAACATCATCGAGCTCAAGGACCTGATTGAGTGGCTGGGCAAGGATGCCGTCCGCTACTCCCTGGCCCGGTTCCCCGCCGACTCGCCGTTGACGCTCGATCCGGAGCTGCTGAAGAAGCACAGCAACGAGAACCCAGTGTTCTACGTCCAGTACGCCCACGCCCGTTCCCGCGGCGCCGCGCGCAACGCGGTGGCTGCCGGCGTCGAACGCCAGGTGGACGGCCAGGACAGCTTCGACGCCTCGCTCCTGGACCACGCCACGGAAAACGAGCTGCTCTCCTACCTGGGCAGCTACCCGTCCATCGTGGCCAAGGCCGCGGAACTGCGCGAACCGCACCGGGTGGCGCGCCACCTCGAGGCCATCGCCGGGGCCTACCACCGCTGGTACGACGCCTGCCGCATTGCGCCCATGGGTGAAGAACCCGTCACGGACCTCAACCGCACCAGGCTCTGGCTGAATGACGCCACCAGCCAGGTACTGGCGAACGGCCTTGACCTCCTGGGCGTTTCCGCGCCGGAACGGATGTAGGACCCATGACGCACGCAGCAGCACAGGGATCTCCGCTTGCCCCGGAATGGCTTACCGTTCCGGATGACCTCAATGCCCTCCACGAACCGATGTGGGCCGGCGACGCAGCACGCAACGGGGACGGTGAACTCAGCATCGGCGGCATCCCCGTCAGCGAGTTGCAGCGGCAATACGGGACCCCGCTTTTCGTGATGAGCGAGAACGACTTCCGTGCCCGCGCCAGGGCATTCAGCGACGCCTTCAATGACGCCTTCGCGGATATCTGCGGGGGAGTGGATGTCTACTACGCCGGCAAGTCATTCCTCTGCACCGCGGTGGTGCGCTGGGTGGAGGAAGAAGGGCTGCGGCTGGACACGGCCTCGGGCGGCGAACTCGCCGTGGCCTACCGGGCCGGAATTCCCGGCGCGGACGTCGCCCTGCACGGCAACAACAAGTCCGACGGCGAGATCCACCGGGCGCTTGACATGGGCCTGGGGCGGATCGTGGTGGACAGCCTTGATGAGCTCGTGCGGGTCGGCGCGATCGCGCAGGGGCGCGGGGAGCAGGCGAAGGTCATGCTGCGGCTCACCCCCGGCGTGCATGCCCACACGCACGAATTCATCGCCACCGCCCACGAGGACCAGAAGTTCGGCCTCTCGATGGCTGCCGATACCACCGATCAAGCCGGGATCTCCGCTGCCGAGGAAGCGGTGGCAGCCGCATCAGCGCATCCTGGCATCGAGCTGCTGGGCCTGCACTGCCACATCGGCTCCCAGATCTTCGAGCCGGACGGGTTTGCGCTGGCCGCCGAGAAACTGCTGCGCTTCCTGGCCGCCATGCAGGAAAAGTACTCCATCACCCTGCCGGAACTGGACCTTGGCGGCGGCTACGGGATCGCCTACACGCCGGTGGACACCCCCCGCCCCGCCGCGGAGATCGCCAACGCGATGGCCGCCGTCGTGCGTTCCACCTGCGCCGAGCTGGGCATCGACGCGCCGCGCATCTCCATCGAACCGGGACGCGCCATCGTGGGCAGCACCACCTTCACGCTGTACGAAGTGGGCACGCTGAAGACGGTCCGCGTGGACGTACCCGGCACCTCCGGCGACGGTGACGCGGGCAACAACGTTACGTATCCCCGCCGGTATGTTTCGGTGGACGGCGGCATGAGCGACAACGCCCGCCCGGTGCTGTACGACGCGGATTATTCGGCCGTCCTGGCCTCGCGGACGTCCGGCGCCGCCCCGCAGCTGTCCCGCGTGGTGGGCAAACATTGCGAGAGCGGCGACATAGTTGTTAGAGATGTATATCTGCCCGAGGACGTGGCAGCCGGTGATCTGCTTGCTGTACCGGGAACCGGCGCCTACTGCTGGGCCCTCTCGAGCAACTACAACTATCTGGCCCGGCCGGGCGTTGTCGCGGTGCGCGACGGATCTTCCCGGCTGATTGTCCGCGGGGAAACCGAAGAAGACCTGCTGAACCGCGACATGGGAGCCTGAATGACGGAAATGCGAACGCTGAAAGTAGCCCTGCTGGGCTGTGGCAACGTTGGAGCCCAGGTTGCGCGGATCCTCATTGAGGACGCGGACGCCCTCGCTGCCCGCGCCGGTGCCCGCCTGCAGCTCAGCGGCATCGCCGTGCGCAACGTCAACGCCCCCCGCGACGTGGACCTGCCGCAGGACCTTTTCACCACCGACGCCGAAACGCTGGTCAAGGACACCGACCTTGTCATCGAGTTGATGGGCGGCATCGAGCCCGCCCGCACGCTGATCCTCTCCGCGCTGCAGAACGGCGCCTGCGTGGTGACCGGAAACAAGGCACTTCTGGCGCAGGATGGCCCCACGCTCTACGAAGAGGCGGACCGAGCCGGCGTCCAGCTGTCCTACGAGGCCGCCGTCGCCGGAGCCATCCCGATCCTGCGCCCCATCCGCGACAGCCTCTCGGGCGACCGGATCACCCGCGTGCTGGGCATCGTCAACGGCACCACCAATTTCATCCTCGACCAGATGGACACCACCGGCGCCCAGTTCGCGGACGCCCTCGCCGAGGCCCAGCGCCTTGGCTACGCGGAAGCCGATCCCACGGCCGACGTCGAAGGCCACGACGCCGCCGCCAAGGCCGCGATCCTGGCCTCGCTCTCCTTCCACACCCGCTTCGCCCTGGAGAACGTCCACTGCGAGGGAATCTCAAACGTCAGCGCTGCCGACATCGCCGCGGCGAAAGACGCCGGCTTCGTCATCAAGCTGCTGGCCATCGCGGAGAAACTGACCGACGTTGACGGCAAGGAAGGCGTGTCCGTCCGTGTCCACCCCACCCTCCTTCCGCGCGAACACCCGCTGGCCGCGGTCCGTGGTGCCTTCAACGCCGTGTTCATCGAAGCCGAGAACGCCGGAGAGCTGATGTTCTACGGCCAGGGCGCCGGCGGAACCCCCACGGCGTCTGCCGTTATGGGCGATCTCGTGTCGGCCGCCCGCCGCCTGGTCCTGGGCGGACCCCAGCGCACGGAAACCACCACCGGCCACGTCCCGGCGCTGCCCATCGAAGCGGCCACTACCAGCTACTACATCGGCCTGGACGTTGCAGACCAGCCCGGTGTGCTGGCCCGGATTGCCCAGCTGTTCGCCGAGCACGGTGTCTCGATCGAAATCATGCGGCAGACCATCCACCGGGATGCGGAATCCAACGTGGAGTCGGCCGAACTGCGGATTGTCACCCACCGCGCATCAGAGGCTGCCCTTGCAGCCACCGTCCAGGCCGTAAAGGGCCTGGACGTCATCAATTCAGTTACATCCGTTCTGCGGGTAGAAGGAGTCTAAGTGGCTCACCAATGGCGCGGCGTCATCCGCGAATACGCTGACCGTCTGCCCGTGACGGAGTCCACCAGGGTGATCACCCTGGGCGAGGGCGGCACCCCGCTGGTTCACGCGCAGAAGCTCTCAGAACTCACCGGGTCCGAGGTCTACCTGAAGGTGGAGGGCATGAACCCCACCGGCTCCTTCAAGGACCGGGGCATGACCATGGCCATGACTGCCGCGGTGGCCTCCGGCGCCAAGGCCGTGGTCTGCGCTTCCACCGGCAACACCTCCGCGTCCGCCGCAGCCTACGCCACGGCCGCCGGCCTCAAATGCGCCGTCCTGGTGCCCGAGGGCAAGATCTCGATGGGCAAGCTCAGCCAGGCGATCGCGCACGGTGCCACCTTGCTGCAGGTGGACGGCAACTTCGACAACTGCCTGGACATCGCCCGCAAGCTGGGGGAGTCCTACCCCGTCTTCCTGGTCAACTCGGTCAACCCCGCCCGCATCCAGGGCCAGAAGACCGGCGCCTTCGAAGTGGTCGATTCCCTGGGTGATGCACCGGACATCCACGTTCTGCCCGTGGGCAACGCCGGCAACATCACGGCCTACTGGAAGGGCTACAAGGAGTACTGCGCTCCCTTCGAATCGGATACCGCCGGCACGCTTCCCGCTGTATCCACCAAGACGCCAGCAATGTGGGGCTTCCAGGCCGCCGGTGCCGCCCCGTTTGTCGCAGGCCACCCGATCACGGAACCAGACACCATCGCCACCGCCATCCGCATCGGAAACCCGGCGTCCTGGGATGGTGCCGTAGGCGCCCGTGACGAATCCGGTGGGCTCATCGAAGCCGTCACCGACGAGGAGATCCTGAACGCCCACCGCTGGCTGTCAGCCAAGGAGGGCGTCTTCGTAGAGCCCGGATCCGCGGCCGGCGTGGCGGGCCTGCTCAAGAAGCACGCCGCCGGCGAGGTCCCCAGCGGAAAGACCATCGTCATTACCGTCACCGGCCATGGCCTCAAGGACCCGCAGTGGGCCCTTCGCACCGAAGACGGCAACGACGTCCAACCGGTCAAGGTTCCGAATGACGTTGTCACTGTGGCCGCTGAGCTGGGACTGGAAGAAAAATAGCCTTGGACACCACCTCGCAGGCCGCCGTTGGACTGCAACTGATCGAGCCGGGCCAGTGCGTTACCGTCCGCGTCCCGGCCACGACGGCCAACCTGGGCCCCGGATACGACAGCCTGGGACTGGCCCTGGCGCTGCACGACACCCTGACCGTGGAAAGCCTGGACACGGACGAACTCGTCTTCGAGCTCAGCGGCGAGGGCGCAGACACCCTTCCGCGGGATGCCAGCCACCTGGTAATCAGGGCCATGGACGCAGCGTTTGAGCGGCTTGGCTACCGGCACGGAGGCCTGAAGGTGACGGCCCGCAACGTCAACCCGCACGGCCGTGGGCTGGGCTCCTCCGCATCAGCCGTGGTGGCCGCAGTCTCGGCTGCCAATGCCATGGTTCCGGCCGAAAGCCGCCGCGGAAAGGACTGGATCCTCCAGCTCACCAGCGAGATGGAAGGCCACCCGGACAACGTCGCACCCGCGATTTTCGGCGGACTGGCGCTGTCATGGCAGGACAGTGAGCAGTACAGCAGCACCAGTGCCACAGTTGCCGGATCCGTGATCCCCGTCGTGGCGGTGCCCGATTTCGAACTCTCCACCGAAGCTGCCCGCGCCCTGCTCCCGGCCTCTGTGGGACACCACGCCGCCGCCATGAATTCCGGCAGGGCAGCGCTGCTGATCCACGCGCTCACGCAAAAGCCGGAATTCCTGGTGCCGGGCACCGAGGACTACCTGCACCAGAGCTACCGCGCGGAGGCCATGCGGCCCAGTGCGGCACTGATCGGCGCCCTCCGCAAGGCAGGCTATGCCGCAGTGGTTTCCGGTGCAGGGCCCACCGTCCTGGTGCTGGCCAACGGGGAAGCGCAGGGCACGGACGCCGTGGCCTTCATCGAAGCCTTTACGGCGGAGAACACGCCGGACATCGGCTGGCGCGTGCTGAAGCTCGCAGTGGACGTTGAAGGTGCTAAGGTGGACGTGCACCGGCGGTAATTCCGCCTATCTGATCTGCTCCTGCATTCAGTTGCTGTTTGATCTACCACTGTGAATGTATTCCGGTGCCACCTGCTTGGTCTGTCGCAGGAATCTGCAGCATCCAACTGCCCCTGAAGCGTCAGTCAGGCGTTGCGCCGTGGGCGCAGCGCAAGGTGAATCAGTATCCGGCCCTGCTGGCCGAAATCCAACCGGCAAGGCTGAAATCCGGCTGCAGATCTGAACTGCAGCCCAGATCAAATCATCGCGTCCAGCTCCCAGTCTGGACGCCGTCGAGGGGGAAGGATCCTTCGTGACCGAAACCACTGAGCTGTCGCCAGCTGTGGAACACACAACTTCTGCTGCCGAATCATCGGCAGCACCCGCCAAGAGCAGCGGCCTTGCCGGCCTTAAGCTCGCCCAGCTGCAGGCCCTCGCCAGCCAGCTCGGTATCTCCGGCGGCTCCCGCATGCGCAAGGGGGACCTGGTCTCGGCCATCTCCGCCCACCGCGCAGGCAACCTGACCGTCAAGACCCCTGCCAAGGCAGCGGACAAGGCTTCGGAAAGCACCGTGGCTCCGGCTGCAGCCGCTCCGGAAGCAGCCACCGCAGAAGCTCCCGCCGCTGAAGGCACCCGTGCCCGCGGACGCGGCCGCAGCCGCCGCGCCGTCAGCGACGGCGTGGTAGCCCCGGCAGCCGAAGCTCCCGCCGTGGAAACCGCTGCGGCGCCTGCCACCGCGGCCGTTGAGGCGCCGTCGGCCGCCCCCGCGGAAAGCACCGAGGCATCCGAAGGCGCCCCCGAGCGCCGCCAGCCCCGCACCCGCAACCGCCGCCGCAGCGAAGCCGCTGCCGCCTCCATCCAGGAAGCGCCGGTGGAAACCCCGGCAGAACAGCCGGCAACGGAACAGCGTGCAGGCGAGCAGCGTGCAGGTGAACAGCGCACCGAAGCCCCCGCAGAAGCAGGGGACGCCGGGCAGCGCACCGAACGCCGCGATGGCGGCCGGACACGCGGCCGCGACAACACCCGCGATTCCGACGGCGGCCGCGACAACAGCGGCAGCCGCGACGCCGGCCAGCGCGACGGCGGCCGGGACAACCGGGACAACGACGACTCCGACGGCGGAAGCCGCCGCAACCGCCGCAACCGCCGCGACCGGAATGACCGCAACGACCGCTCCGGCGGCCAGGACCGGGACAACTCCCGCAACGACCGCTTCCGCGACCGCAACGACCGCCGCCGCGGCCGCAACCAGGGACCGGACGTGGACGACGTTGAGGTTACCGACGACGACGTCCTGCTGCCGGTTGCCGGCATCCTCGACGTTCTCGAGAACTACGCGTTTATCCGCACCTCCGGCTACCTGCCCGGCCCCAACGACGTCTACGTCTCCCTGGCCCAGGTCAAGAAGTACAACCTGCGCAAGGGCGACGCCGTGGTGGGTGCCATCCGTGCACCCCGCGAAGGCGAAGACCGCAGCCAGCAGTCCAACCGCCAGAAATTCAACGCCCTGGTGCGCGTTACGTCCGTCAACGGAAAGACGCCCGAAGAACTCAAGGACC
This sequence comes from Pseudarthrobacter sp. CC12, assembly GCF_039907755.1. Classification (NCBI taxonomy): domain Bacteria; kingdom Bacillati; phylum Actinomycetota; class Actinomycetes; order Micrococcales; family Micrococcaceae; genus Pseudarthrobacter; species Pseudarthrobacter sp. CC12. The sequence goes on from NZ_JARDJH010000007.1 coordinate 12,599, forward strand.
GCGTCGAGTTCGCCAAGCTGGTTCCGCTCTACCCGTCGGAGCGCCTGCGCCTCGAGACCGACCCCAAGAAGATCGGTCCCCGCGTCATCGACCTCGTGGCCCCGATCGGAAAGGGCCAGCGCGGCCTGATCGTCTCCCCGCCCAAGGCCGGCAAGACGCTCATCCTGCAGTCCATCGCCAACGCCATCACCACCAACAACCCTGAGGTCCACCTCATGATGGTGCTGGTCGACGAACGGCCAGAAGAAGTCACGGACATGCAGCGCACCGTCAAGGGTGAGGTCATCGCCTCCACCTTCGACCGTCCCGCCGACGACCACACCACCGTGGCCGAACTCTCCATCGAACGCGCCAAGCGCCTGGTGGAAATGGGCATGGACGTGGTGGTCCTGCTGGACTCCATGACCCGCCTGGGCCGCGCCTACAACCTGGCAGCACCGGCCTCCGGCCGCATCCTGTCCGGTGGCGTGGACTCCGCAGCCCTCTACCCGCCCAAGCGCTTCTTCGGTGCCGCCCGCAACATCGAAAACGGCGGATCGCTCACCATCCTGGCCACCGCCCTCGTCGAGACTGGTTCCAAGATGGACGAGGTCATCTTCGAAGAGTTCAAGGGCACCGGCAATATGGAACTCCGCCTGTCCCGCCAGCTGGCCGACAAGCGCATCTTCCCGGCCGTGGATGTCAACGCATCCGGCACCCGCCGCGAAGAGAACCTGCTCTCGCCCGAAGAAGTCAAGATCATGTGGAAGCTGCGCCGCGTCCTCTCCGGACTCGAAACCCAGCAGAGCCTTGAGCTGCTCACCAACAAGATCCGGGAAACCCAGAGCAACGTCGAGTTCCTCATGCAGGTCCAGAAGACGACGCTTGGTGCTAAGTCGGATAACGACAAGTAGCTTCACCAGAGGCGGGGCCGACGCATTTTGCCGGCCCCGCCTTTGTCGTTCGGATTTTGCCGCCCCCGCCTTCGTCGTTCAGTTTTGCCGCCCCCGCCCCTTCGCTGGGCGGCTTCACGATCTTCGATCGTTTGCCGCCCAGCTCCGGCAGGCCCGATGCCACTCCCGGGGCGGCAAAACCGAACGCCTCCTCAGCAGGGTCGCCTGCCGTGCGTGGGCGCGGACTCACCGCCGCGGCCACGTCCCGTTTGTCACTAGACTTGTACAAGTCGAAAGAGGTTTTAAATGTTTGAGTCCGTACAGGGCCTGCTTGATGAGCATGACTCCATCCAGGCGCAGCTGGGGGATCCTGCTGTTTATGCTGACCAGCGGCTTGCCCGGAAGCTGGGGCGGCGGTCGGCTCAGCTCAATGGCATTGTTGAGGCTTACCACAAGTGGGAAGGCATCCGGGATGACCTTGCCGCGGCCAAGGAAATGGCGTCCGAGGATCCCGAGTTCGCTGCCGAGGTCCCTGAATTGGAGGCTGCCCTGGAAACTGCCGCGGCCAAGCTGCGGCGCCTGCTGATTCCCCGCGATCCCGACGACGCCCGCAACGTGATCCTCGAGGTCAAGGGCGGCGAAGGCGGCGACGAGGCTGCCCTGTTCGCCGGCGATCTGCTGCGCATGTACACCCGCTATGCGGAGTCCCGTGGCTGGAAGACCGAAATCATCTCCGCCACGGAGTCGGACCTGGGCGGGTACAAGGACGTCCAGGTGGCCGTCAAGGGCAACTCCAACGACCCCGCCGAAGGCGTGTACGCCCGGCTCAAGTTCGAAGGCGGTGTGCACCGCGTCCAGCGCGTGCCCGTCACTGAGTCCCAGGGCCGCATCCACACCTCCGCGGCCGGCGTGCTGGTCCTGCCCGAAGTGGACGAGCCCGAAGAGCTCGAAATCAACCAGAATGACCTCAAAATCGACGTCTACCGTTCCTCCGGCCCCGGCGGCCAGTCCGTCAACACCACGGACTCGGCCGTCCGCATCACGCACCTTCCCACCGGCATCGTCGTCGCGATGCAGAACGAGAAGTCCCAGCTCCAGAACCGCGAGGCCGGCATGCGCGTGCTCCGCGCCCGCATCCTGGCCCACCAGCAGGAGCAGATCGACGCCGAGAACTCGGCCCAGCGCAAGTCGCAGATCCGCACCATGGACCGCTCCGAGCGGATCCGCACCTACAACTACCCGGAAAACCGGATCGCGGACCACCGCACCGGCTACAAGGCGTACAACCTTGACCAGGTCATGAACGGCGACCTGGAACCGGTGATCCAGTCCGCGATCGAGATGGACGAACAGGCACGCCTGGACGCCATCGGCGACTAGTCCTCCCGGTATGAACGCGGGCCAGACCCTCGCCGAGGCCGTTAGCGCAGCCACGGCCGTCCTCCGCGACGCCGGCGTGCCCAGCCCCAGGGTGGACGCCGAGCTCCTGGCCGACCACCTGCTGAACGTGGGCCTCGGCCGGCTCCGCGCGCTGATGCTGGGCGACACGCCGGCTCCCGTCGGCTATTCGGAGCTGGTGGCCGAACGGGCCGGGCGGGTGCCGCTCCAGCACATCACCGGGGTGGCGCATTTCCGCTACCTGGAGCTGGCCGTGGGTCCTGGCGTGTTCATCCCGCGTCCGGAGACAGAATCGGTGGTGCAGTTGGCCATCGACCACGTCAAGGGGATGCAGGCTCCCCGGATCGTGGACCTCGGTACGGGCTCAGGCGCCATTGCGGGTTCGCTCGCTTCGGAGGTTCCCGGTGCCGAGGTGCACGCGGTCGAATTCAGCCCCTTTGCGCACGCCTGGGCCGCGAAAAACCTGGTGCCGCTCGGCGTGGACCTTGTCCTGGGGGACCTGCGCGACGCCTTTCAGGAACTCAACGGAAGCGTCGACGTCGTAGTATCCAACCCGCCATACATCCCGGCGGAAGCCATCCCCAACGAACCCGAAGTAGCGCTGCACGATCCGCCCGAGGCCTTGTATGGCGGGGGAGCGGACGGCATGGAACTTCCGACGGCGGCGGCAAAGTCCGCTGCCAGGCTGCTGCGGCCAGGGGGTTACTTCGTTATGGAACACGCCGAAGTGCAGTCCGGCTGGATTGCCGCAATGCTTGCCAGGACCGGAGCCTGGACGGACATCACGACGCACCTGGACCTCAACGGCAAGGACCGCGCCACCAGCGCCTTCCTCGCGGACCAGGCCACACGGAATGAAAGAATGGGCCAGTGACCACAACTTATGACTGCACCATTGAAGACGAGCGCGCCCGCGGCCTCGAGGACGCCCAGCGCGCCATCGGCGAAAAGAAGTGCGTCGTGCTCCCTACGGACACCGTGTACGGGATCGGCGCGGACGCGTTCTCGCCGCAGGCCGTGACCATGCTGCTGGTATCCAAAGGGCGGAGCCGCACCATGCCGCCGCCCGTCCTGATCCCGCGCATCAACGCGCTGGACGGCCTGGCCACCGAGGTGTCCGCGGAAGCGCGCAAGCTGGCTGAGGCCTTCTGGCCCGGTGGCCTGACACTGATCCTGCACGCTCAGCCGTCCCTCGACTGGGACCTGGGCGAAACCAAGGGGACCGTGGCACTGCGGATGCCCGCCGACGACGTTGCCCTCGAACTGCTGACCTTGACCGGCCCCCTCGCCGTGTCTTCAGCCAACCGCACCGGCCAGGCTCCGGCCCAGACTGCCGCCGCTGCCCGCGAGCAGCTGGCCGATTCCGTGGAGGTGTACCTGGAAGGTGGCCCGCGTCCCCTGGAGGGCGAGCCCGGCGTGCCGTCCACCATCGTGGACGCCACCGGACCCGTCCTGCGCGTGGTGCGCGACGGAGCAGTGAGCCTTGACCAGCTCCGCGAGCACGTCCCCGGAGTCCTTGGCCTGGGGGAGGACCCTACTCCTGCCGGAGATGCAGGCGCCGCGCCGGCAGGCGATGCGCAGGACGGCGACGTCCCGGCGTCGGAAGCCGGCTCGTCCGCCGTGACGGCGCCGGACACCGAATCCACCGCCCCTGCCGGGGACCAGCAGCCGTGATGACGCTGGAGCGCCAGCAGGTCCCGGTCCTGGGCGTGCATGCCACTCCGTTGCGGGTCCCCGAGCTGGTGGCGGAACTGGGCAGCTTCATAGCGGAGGGAGCCACCCGCACGGTCCTGGGCCACAACCTGCACAGCGTCACGCTGGCCTTGTCCGACGACGGCTTCCGCAGGCTCTACGAGGAAAGCGACGTGGTGCTCCTGGACGGGGCACCGGTGCTGTGGCTGTGGGGGAGGACCGGCAACGCCGACGGGCCCGTCATGGACTACCGGCTGGGGTCCACCGACTGGCTGCCGTCCCTGGACCAGGTTCAGGGACTGGAACGGATTGCCGTGATCGGCGCCGGCGTTGAGGCGAATGCGGGGGCAGTCAGCCGGCTCCAGGACATCGTTCCCGGCGCACGCGTGTCCGGATTCCCCGGTGAAGGATGGGGCCCTGGCCTGGAAGACGCAGCCGTTGCCTGGCTGCACCGTGAACAACCGCAGCTGGTCCTGCTGGGACTGGGCATGCCGCTCCAGGAGGAAGTGATGCAGCGGCGGCTCGCTGACATGCCCCCTGCTGTGTACTGCGCAGTGGGCGGTGCCATCGAGCAGCTTGCGGGGGTCCAGAAGCTGGCCCCGCGGTGGCTGGGCCGCATGGGGCTGGAATGGGCATGGCGCCTGCTCCTGCATCCGCGCCGGGTCGCGTACCGCGTGCTGGGAGAGCCTTGGGTCCTGCTGTGGCTCCTGGTTGGCCGCAGGCTCAGGAAGTCCGGACTGGACAGGTAAGCGGGCCCCGGAGGCAGCGCCGGCGGGCTTTTCCTAGAACTTTTGCTCTTCGAGCGGGGCGAAGCCCTTGCCGCGCAGCCCGGTGGTGAACGACCGCGCCCACCCCAGGAAGCCCGGTAGGTCCCGGTGCTGCAGGAAGTAGCCCAGGTAGCCGCCCACGTCGGCCACGAAGGAGCGCACCCTGAAGTAGCGGCGGATGAGGTAGCCGCGGTTCCGGTAGTAGTAGAAGCGCTTGAAGGCGGAGTCCGGGACGATCACGTGCCAGCGTGCGCCGTAGACATGCTGCGTTTCCCCGAAGGCGTGCGGGTGTGTGATGGCGGTGGTGGTGACGGTGCCGAAGCGGATCCCGGCCTTCCGCAGCCGGATGGTGAAATCAACTTCATCGCCGCGGATGAAGAGCCGCATGTCCGGCAGGCCCACCTTGAAGAAGACGTCCGAGCGGATCAGTGCACCGTTGAAGAAGTGCCCGTCGTCCGGCAGGAATCCGAGTTTCTCCACCTCCGCCCGGTCGTGCGTGACCTTGCCGTCAAGGCGGAAGAAGAAGGACAGCCGGTCCGGGTGGCCGGGCGCCGTGACCAAGGGGACCACGGCCTCCAGGTCGCGTGCTTCAGCCTCTCGAAGCAGCGTAGCGAGGCATTCCGGATCTACCGGCTCGGCGTCGTCGTCCATCATCCAGATCCAGCGGGCACCGCTGGCCACTGCCTTGAGGGCGGCCAGCGCGAACCCGCCGGCGCCGCCCAGGTTGGCTTCAGAGCGGACATAGTCCACGTTGGGATGGGCCGCCGCCACATCCGCGGCCGGGGTGGTGCCGCTGTCCACCAGGCAGATCGTGTCGACGTGACGGCTCTGGGCGTTGATCGCGTCCAGCAGGACGGACAGTTCCTTGGGCCGGTCGAACGTCACGGCGGCAACCGCAATGCGGGGGGTCATGGGGGTCCTTTCAGCATGGCTGCCAGGGAGTTCCCCGCCGGTAGTGCGCCCGTGTGGCGCGGAGCCATGGTGCCGGTGGCACTAGTATCTTTGACTAGAGTCCACTGTAATACAGCCCTGTAAGGCGCTGCGCGTATGTCTGTGCGCAATGCCTGCTGCGCGCTCGGCGACGGAGAAGTTTCATTTATCGACGAACAGATTCCCGGCCCGTGAGCCCTCCCACCCCCAACCGGCTGCCGCCGCAGCTGAGCGGTTCTGGCACCACCACTCCCGGAGCGGTAGCCATCCCATGATCATGTACCTGCTCATGGGCCTCACCGCCGCCATCGTCTCCTACGCGGCCACGTGGGGCGCCCGCGTCGTGGGGCACAGGCTCGAGCTGCACCTGCCCATCCGCAGCCGGGACATGCACTCAACGCCCGTGTCCAGGCTGGGCGGCCTGGCCATTTTCCTGGGCGTCATGGTGGCGCTGGTTGTTGCCAGCCAGTCCTTCTTCGTCAAGGACATTTACCGGAACAACTTTTCGCCGTGGGGCGTGCTGGCAGGGGCGGCCGTGATCGTCCTGGTCGGTGTGGCTGACGACCTGCTGGACATCCGCTGGTGGGTGAAGCTGATCGGCCAAAGTGCTGCGGGCCTCACGGTGGCGATCTGGGGCGTCCAGATGACCATCGTCCCGTGGGTGCCGGAGCCAATCTACCTCCAGGACGGAACGCTGCGGATAGTGCTGACCGCCGGGCTGATCGTCACCACCATGAACGCCTTCAACTTCATCGACGGGCTGGACGGCCTGGCCGCGGGCGTTGCCATCATTGGCGGCACGGCTTTCTTCATCACCGCATACTGGGTCCACCGCAACGCGGTGCTGCTGGATTATTCGGACCTGGCAACCCTCATAACCGCGGTCCTCGTGGGCGGGTGCCTGGGCTTCCTGCCGCACAACTTCTTTCCCTCGAAGATCTTCATGGGCGACTCCGGTGCCATGCTGATCGGGCTCCTCATGGCGTCGGCCGGCGTTGTGTCGACGGGGCAGATTACCTCCGGGCTCTATGACCGCGCCAACGGTATTTCCACCGTCATTCCCATTCTGCTTCCCTTCGCTGTCCTGTTCCTCCCGCTGCTGGACCTTGGACTGGCCGTCGTTCGCCGGACGGCCCGCGGCCGGTCGCCCTGGTCCGCAGACCGCGGACACCTGCACCACAAACTGCTGGACATCGGCTATTCCCACCGCACTGCCGTGATCCTGATGTACCTCTGGACCGGCGTGCTCTCCTTCGGCGGCCTGGCGTTCGCCGTCTTCCCCTGGCACATTGTGCTTGCCGTGGACATCTTTGCCACGCTGGTCATGGGACTGGTGACCGCCTGGCCCTACCTGTCCCGCGGCAGTAGCGAAACCACGGCGTAACGGCGGTTCTGAATTATTTCTATCTCGTGTAGAATTTAGGGGCAGCCCAAGCTGCCACTCCACCCACTGCCTCCTGGCGATCTGCCATGTGGTGCCGACGATGGGATCGCATGACCTCCAACGCCGAGTCCGGATCTGCCTCCGGCAATGGACCCGTTGGTACGTCCGGTCCCACCCGTTCGCTCTGGCTGAACCTGCTCAAGCGCAGCTCGATTGCCGCCACGGCAGGGCTTGTGCTCTGCGCAGTTCCGGCCGGCATCCTCAACGGGGCAACCGGGGCGGTGTCCAGTTTCCTGGGCGGCCTGCTGGTGATGCTCTTCTTCGGCATCAGCCTGCTGGTGGGGCACTTCGTGGGACGCCGCAACCCCTCCGGTGCAATCGGGATGTTCGTAGCCACCTACTTCATCAAGGTCGTCGGTTTTGCCGTCGTCCTGTTCGTTATAGGTGCTCCGGAGTGGCTTCATGGCCGGTGGTTCATCATCGGCGCCGTTGTGGCTGTCGTCTTGTGGCAGGCCGCGGAGATCCATGGCTTCAGCAGGGCACGCCTCCAGATCTACAACGATCCAGAAGACAAGGGAGCATCCGATGCGTGATCCGAAAAAAACCGCACGCGCCGCACATGGCAAGCGCGGCCCACACGGCTCCGCAGAGGTTTCTTCCGACGCATCCACCGATGGCGGCTACAACGCTGGAATGGCTGTATTCAGCTACATCATTGGCGGAATCATCGTCTGGAGTTTGATAGGGTGGGGACTGGATTATCTGTGGGGAACGCGCTGGATTGTGCTCGCAGGCGCTCTGCTTGGAGCCGTCGGAGGTTTCTACCTTTCCCACATGCATGGCCTCACCAGTTCCCGCAAAAATGCTGATGGGCGCCATGCTCCCAGCGCACCGTCCCAGGACGGAGAAGATAATGCCAAATAATTTCACAGGGGGAACAGCAGGCTGTCAGGCTGCCGGACCCCGCCCAACGCCCAATGATGGACACTGCAGAGAGGAAACGCGTTGATCGCGCTTGCGCTCCCGGCCCAAGATTCAGGAGAGTTCACTCCTCCTGGTATTAACGAAATGCATTTGCCGGCAATCCTGCCGTGGGGTGCCGCAGAAGGATTCTCCAAGCAGATGCTGCTGGTCCTCCTCTCTGTCGTCTTTATCGCCGTCTTCTTCGTGCTCGCAGCACGCAAGCAGCAGCTGGTACCCGGCAAGCTCCAGTTCGCCGGCGAAGCCGCCTACGGCTTCGTCCGCAACGGCATCGCCAAGGACATCATCGGCGGCCGGGACTTCATCAAGTACGTCCCCCTGCTGTTCAGCCTGTTCTTCTTCATCCTGGTCAACAACATCTACGGCGCCATTCCGGTGTTCCAGCTCCCCACGTTCTCGCACGTGGGTGGAGCGTACGTGCTGGCCGGCCTGGTGTACATCACCTGGATCGCCATCGGCGTCAAGAAGAACGGCATCCGCTACTTCAAGCTGGCCACCGTTCCCTCGGGCGTGCCGTGGTACATCCTGCCGATCGTTATCCCGATCGAAATCATCTCCAACTTCGTTGTCCGGCCCGTCACGCACAGCCTCCGTCTGTTCGCGACCATGCTCGCCGGCCACCTGATCGTGATGATCGCCGGTTCCGGCATCGAGTACCTGATCATGCAGGAGAACTTCCTGCTGAAGGGCACCTCGGTCCTGGTCCTTGCCGGTGCCATCGCCATGTACATGCTTGAAGCCCTGATCATGGTCCTGCAGGCTTATGTCTTCACGCTGCTGACCGCGATCTACATCGAAGGTGCACTGCACGCCGACAGCCACTAGGCACGCTGCCGGGGCAGCACGCTCCGGCCGCACACCACAGTCTTCCCCTTGCGGGGATGAAGCAACCCAAACAACCTGCCACACAGAGTGGCATCTTGAAAGGAAAAAAAATGGAAGGCTCCATCAACGGCTCCCTCAACCTCATCGGCTATGGCCTCTCGGCTATCGGCGGTGGTATCGGTGTGGGTCTCGTGTTCGCTGCCTACATCAACGGCGTTGCGCGCCAGCCGGAAGCCCAGCGCGTCCTGCAGCCGATCGCATTCCTCGGCCTGGCCCTGACCGAAGCACTCGCCATCCTGGGCCTGGTCTTCGCTTTCGTTCTCAAGTAAACCCTTCAGAACTTCAGCGAACATTCAGAACCTAGTAGATAAGGACGGGTGAAATATGCATCAGCTGATCATCTCAGCCGCCGCTGAAGGCGACGTCAACCCCCTTGTTCCCAATGGCTGGGAAATGCTGGTTGTCTTCGTGGGCTTTGCCATCCTCTTCTTCATCGTGGTCAAGTATGTTGTCCCGATGTTCGAGAAGACCTTCGCAGAGCGTGCCGAGGCCATCGAAGGCGGCATCGCCAAGGCTGAAAAGGCCCAGGCTGAGGCGTCTGCTGCACTCGAAGAGTACAAGCAGCAGCTGACCGACGCCCGCACCGAAGCCAACCGCATCCGTGAGGAAGCCCGCGCCGAAGGTGCCCAGATCCTCGCGGATCTCAAGGAAAAGGCAGCCGCAGAGTCTGCCCGCATCACCGCGCAGGCCCACGCACAGATCGAATCCGAGCGCCAGGCGGCCGTTGTGTCACTGCGCTCCGAGGTTGGCACCCTGGCCACCACCCTTGCCGGCCGCATCGTGGGCGAGTCCCTCGACGACGACGCACGCGCAGCACGGGTCGTGGACCGCTTCCTGGCAGATCTGGAGTCCCAGAACGCAGGTGCAGCTAAGTAATGGCAGGCGTATCGAGCGAATCGCTGGCAACAGCCCTTGCCGCTTTGGAAGCCAAGCTTCCTACGGCGTCGCTGCAGCTGGCAAAGGAACTCTTCGGAATTCTGGGAATGGTGGACAGCTCGGCTGGCTTGCGCCGTGCCCTGACTGACCCCTCCCGCAGCGGTGACGAAAAGTCGGCGCTGGTGAGGCAGCTGGTTAGCGGAAAAGTCTCCGCTGATGCTGCTGAGATCGCGGGCGGACTGGCCAGCTCACGCTGGGCATCGGCGCGTGACATCGGCGATGCACTCGAGACTCTTGCCGCAACGGTGGTCATTTCCGTTGCCGAAAACAAGTCGGCCGTTTCTGCCTCCGGAATCACTGGCCTGGAAGAGCTGGAAAACGATCTGTTTTCCTTCAACCAGGCTGTTGCCTCCAGCCACGAGGTACAACGTGCTCTGTCCGAACCGCAGGCAAGTGCCGCAGCGAAGGCTGCCCTTGCCGGGAAACTGGTACCCGGTGTGAGCGAGGAAGCAAAAGTCCTCATCAGCCAGGCAGTCAGCCAGCCCCGCGGTATCAAGCCCACCAGGCTTGTGGAGCGGTTCGCCGAGCTGGCGGCCAAGCGGCAGCAGCGCTGGATTGCAACGGTCAGCGTAACCCGTCCTTTGTCGCAGACGCAGCTGGAACGCCTCCAGGCAGGCCTGAATGCACTGTACGGGCGGGAACTGAAGGTCAACATCAACGTTGACCCCGCGCTCATTGGCGGAATCCGTGTCCAGGTGGGTGACGAAGTGCTCGACGCTTCCGTCCTTACCCGGCTGGGTGAGCTGCAACGCCAGCTGGCCGGCTAGCCGGACAAGCACAACCAAACTGATAGAAACCCCGGTCACCGTTTGCGGTGATCACAAACAGGAGAGCAGGGACTGCAGATGGCCGAATTGACCATCAACGCCGACGACGTCCGTAATGCGTTGAACGAGTTCGCGGCGTCCTACGAACCCGGAAACGCAGAGCGCGTAGAGGTTGGCCGTGTAACGACCGCAGGTGACGGCATCGCCCGTGTTGAGGGCCTTCCCTCGGTCATGGCGAATGAGCTTCTTCGCTTCGAAGACGGCACGCTGGGCCTGGCCCAGAACCTTGACGTCCGCGAGATCGGTGTCATTATCCTCGGTGACTTCCAGGGCATCGAAGAAGGCCAGGAAGTGCACCGGACCGGTCAGGTTTTGTCCGTTCCGGTTGGCGACGCCTTCCTTGGCCGTGTAGTTGACCCCTTGGGCCAGCCCATGGACGACCTTGGCGAAATCAAGGCGGAGACCACCCGCGCGCTGGAGCTGCAGGCTCCGGGCGTGACCCAGCGCAAGTCGGTGCACGAGCCGATGCAGACCGGCCTCAAGGCCATTGACGCGATGATCCCGATCGGCCGCGGCCAGCGCCAGCTGATCATTGGCGACCGCCAGACCGGCAAGTCGGCAATTGCGATCGACACCATCATCAACCAGAAGGCCAACTGGGCTTCAGGCGATGTCACCAAGCAGGTGCGCTGCATCTACGTTGCCATTGGCCAGAAGGCGTCCACCATCGCCGCCATCCGCCAGACCCTCGAGGACAACGGCGCGCTGGAGTACACCACCATCGTGGCCTCTCCTGCGTCCGACCCCGCAGGCTTCAAGTACCTGGCACCGTATGCAGGCTCGGCTATCGGCCAGCACTGGATGTACGGCGGCAAGCACGTCCTGATCGTGTTTGATGACCTGTCCAAGCAGGCCGAGGCATACCGTGCTGTGTCGCTGCTGCTCCGCCGCCCGCCGGGACGCGAAGCCTACCCGGGCGACGTCTTCTACCTGCACTCCCGCCTGCTGGAGCGTTGTGCCAAGCTCTCCGACGAGCTCGGTGCGGGTTCCATGACGGGCCTGCCGCTGATCGAGACCAAGGCGAACGACGTGTCCGCCTACATCCCGACCAACGTCATCTCCATCACCGATGGCCAGATCTTTCTGCAGTCGGACCTCTTCAACGCCAACCAGCGCCCCGCTGTTGACGTGGGTGTCTCGGTGTCCCGCGTTGGCGGTGCCGCCCAGGTCAAGTCCATGAAGAAGGTCTCCGGTACTTTGAAGCTGGACCTGGCCCAGTACCGCGACATGCAGGCGTTCGCGATGTTCGCGTCCGACCTGGACGCAGCATCCCGCCAGCAGCTGACCCGTGGCGCCCGCCTGATGGAACTGCTCAAGCAGGGCCAGTACTCGCCGTTCCCGGTCGAGGACCAGGTCGTCTCCATCTGGGCCGGCACCAACGGCTACCTGGATGACGTTCCCGTCGAGGACATCAGCCGCTTCGAGGCTGAGTTCCTGGAGCACCTGCGCCACAAGTCCTCGATCCTGACCACGCTGGCCCAGACCAACGTGCTGGACGACGACACCGTTGCTGCCCTCAAGTCCTCCATCGTGGACTTCAAGAAGGGCTTCTTCGGCGAGGGTGACAACCACCTGGTAGGCGCCGGCCACGAGGAGCATGACGCTATCTCCGAGGGCGAAGTCGACCAGGAAAAGATCGTCAAGCAGAAGCGCTAGTTCCGCATCGCCGGGTGTGCCGGGACCCAGGGTCCGGCACACCCGGCTACGGAATGTTAGGAAAGGATAAGTATGGGAGCCCAGATCCGGGTCTACCGCCAGAAGATCAGCTCGACCACGTCGATGCGCAAGATCTTCAAAGCGATGGAACTGATCGCTACCTCGCGCATCGGGAAGGCCCGTGCGCGCGTAGCAGCTTCACTGCCTTACGCGAACGCGATCACGCGCGCCGTTTCTGCTGTCGCCAGCCAAAGCGAAATCGACCACCCGCTGACCACTGAGCCGGAGCAGATCCGCCGTGCCGCCGTCCTGGTAATCACCTCGGACCGTGGCCTGGCAGGTTCCTACTCCGCGAGTGTGCTCAAGCAGGCGGAAGGTCTCTTCGAGCTGCTCCACGACGAAGGCAAGGAAGTCAAAACCTACCTCGTGGGCCGCAAGGCCCAGGCGTACTTCGATTTCCGGAACCGCGAGTACTCGCGGGTCTGGACCGGAGGAACCGACGCTCCAGAGTTCGCCACCGCCCGTGAAATCGGCGAAGCGCTGCTGGCAGACTTCGCAACCGACTTCGAAGAGGGCGGCGTGGACGAAATCCATGTTGTCTACACCCGCTTCAAGTCCATGGTTACGCAGGAGCCGACGGTCATCCGCCTGCTTCCGCTGGAAGTAGTGGAAGAACAGGCTGCTTCCGAATCGGATCTCCTGCCGCTGTACGAGTTCGAGCCGGAAACTGAGCGTGTCCTTGACGCCCTGCTCCCGCGTTACATCGAATCCCGTATCTTCGCAGCCATGCTGCAGGCGGCGGCGTCCGAGCTTGCCGCCCGCCAGCGGGCGATGAAGTCCGCAGGCGACAACGCAACGGACCTGATCAAGAAGTACACGCGCCTGCGCAACACGGCCCGCCAGGCCGAAATTACTCAGGAGCTTTCTGAGATTGTTGCAGGTGCCGACGCTCTCGCGTCCTAGCCTCCGGCCCCTCGGTTCCGCGTAACCAGCACCACCACAGATAGACTTAACCCCACGCCATCTACTGAATGAAGTGAGAGAGATGACTGCCACTGCTACCGAACACGTAGCCGCAACGTCCGGTGCAACCGGCCGTATTGCGCGCGTAATCGGCCCGGTTGTCGACGTCGAATTCCCGGCTGACGCAATCCCGTCGATCTACAATGCCCTCACCACCGAGATCACTCTCAACGGTGAGACCAAGACCATCACCTTCGAAGTTGCGCTGCACCTCGGCGACAACCTTATCCGTGCCATCTCGCTGCAGGCGACCGACGGCCTGGTCCGCGGGACCGGCGTCATTGACACCGGTGCCCCGATCTCCGTTCCCGTAGGCGACGGCGTCAAGGGCCACATCTTCAACGTGCTGGGCCAGCCCCTGGACGTTGCCGAGTCTGAGCTGGACGTCAGCGAACGCTGGCCCATCCACCGCAAGGCCCCCAGCTTCGCTTCGCTCGAAGGCTCCACCGAGATGCTCGAGACCGGCATCAAGGTCATCGACCTCCTGACCCCCTACATCAAGGGTGGAAAGATCGGCCTCTTCGGCGGCGCCGGCGTGGGCAAGACCGTTCTGATCCAGGAAATGATCACCCGTGTTGCCCGCAACTTCGGTGGTACTTCCGTGTTCGCCGGTGTTGGCGAGCGTACCCGTGAGGGCAACGACCTCTGGGTGGAAATGGAAGAGGCAGGCGTCCTCAAGGACACCGCCCTTGTGTTCGGCCAGATGGACGAGCCGCCGGGAACGCGCCTCCGCGTGGCCCTGTCCGCGCTGACCATGGCGGAGTACTTCCGCGATGTGCAGAACCAGGACGTGCTGCTCTTCATCGACAACATCTTCCGGTTCACCCAGGCAGGTTCCGAGGTTTCCACCCTGCTGGGCCGCATGCCTTCGGCCGTGGGCTACCAGCCCAACCTGGCCGATGAGATGGGCCTCCTGCAGGAGCGCATCACCTCCACCAAGGGCCACTCCATCACCTCGATGCAGGCCATCTACGTTCCCGCAGATGACTACACCGACCCGGCCCCGGCCACCACCTTCGCGCACCTGGATGCGACCACGGAACTTTCCCGTGAAATCGCCTCCCGTGGCCTGTACCCGGCCGTGGACCCCCTGACGTCCACGTCCCGTATCCTGGATCCCCAGTACATCGGCAAGGACCACTACAACACGGCTGTCCGCGTGAAGCAGATCCTGCAGAAGAACAAGGAACTCCAGGACATCATCGCCATCCTAGGTGTCGACGAACTCTCCGAAGAAGACAAGATCGTGGTGTCGCGTGCACGCCGCATCCAGCAGTTCCTGTCGCAGAACACCTACACAGCCAAGCAGTTCACCGGCGTCGAGGGCTCCACGGTTTCCATCAAGGACACCGTGGAGGGCTTCGCAGCCATCTGCGACGGCGAGCTGGACCACATCGCGGAGCAGGCGTTCTTCAACGTCGGCGGCCTCGATGACGTTGAGCGCCAGTGGGCCAAGATCCAGGAACAGACCAAGTAATATGGCTGAGCTTGAGGTTGAGATTGTCGCAGCGGACCACTTCGTGTGGTCCGGAGCGGCCAAGATGGTCAAGGCCCGCACCAGCGATGGTGAAATCGGAATCCTGCCCGGCCACTCGCCCCTGCTGGCGATCCTGGCCGAAGGTGAACTGGCAATCCAGCCGGTATCCGGGGACCGTATTGCGGTGGATGTGGACGGCGGGTTCTTCTCCGTTGACAACAACCGCGTGGTGATCGTTGCTGACAACGCCCAGCTGGGCGGCTCGGCTACCGCTGGGATCCGCTAGCACGACCTTGATGGACGCACCGGGTATTTCGTTCATCGCACTGGCAATCGTTTTCGGATTGCTGATATTTGCACTGTGCCTTTCGGGGGTGCGCCGCTTCAACCTGCGGCGTGCCCTCGGCACGGTGGACGCCTCCATTTGCGTAGCTGGGAACAGCTGGCAGATGGGGGTTTGTCGTTATCAGGACAATGACCTTGAGTGGTTCAGGCTCATCTCCCTGAGCGTCCGGCCCAAATACACGTTCAAGCGCAGTTCCCTCGAGCTGCTGGGACGCAGGAAACCGACCGAAGCCGAGGCTGTCAAAGTCCAGCCCGACGTGGTGATCGTCGAACTCCGCTACGAGGGGCAGGACCTGCACTTCGCCATGAAATTCGACGCCTATACGGGTCTTTCGTCCTGGCTGGAAGCAGGCCCGGTCATCGGCGTGGGGACCTGGCGCTAGCCAACGTGGACTGGTTTTCAGACATCCGGCTTACGGACGGTCCACTCTATGGAACCGTCCTGGTATTGGGAGTTGGCGGCGCAGCCTACCTTCTGGTGCCGCCCTGGCGCGCCTCCGAAGATGCCGCCATGCGCACCAGGGCCTGGGCAATCCGTGTCTTCAGTGCAGTAGCCGCGGCGTTCGTGCTGGTGGCAACAGTCCACTGGGTCATGATCAACGTGCTCACCGTCTTCCCGGAGGACATCCCCGGTCCCGTTCTCCTTTGGTTCGTGCCGGGTGTTTCCGCTGTCATCCTGGGCATCCTGAGAATGCCGAGGACCAGCTGGCTGCATTACGGAACAGGTTTCCTGGCCGCAGTCCTGGTGGTGCTTCTCTCAACGATCCAGATCAACGCCTATTTTGGCCTGAACAGGACGGTCAGTGACCTGATGGGGACGGCACTGGCCCGCATCCCGGTGCTCGAGCAGGATTTGATGCGGCACGCCGGCGAACCAGACGGTGCCCCGCTTCAAGGCTGGAAGCCGGAGGGGGACTTGCCGGCCGGCGGCGAGTTGCGGAAGACCGCCATCCCCGGCCCGGCTTCCGGGATGACGACCCGTGATGCTTTTATCTACTTTCCGCCGGCCTACTTTGCCGCCAACCGGCCGGCGCTGCCGGTATTGGTCCTGGTGGCCGGGCAGCCGGGCGGCCCTGCCGACTGGCTTACGGGGGGCGCACTCCGCGGCCACATGGATTCCTTCGCCGCCGCACACGGGGGAGTGGCCCCGGTGGTGGTCATCCCGGACCCCAATGGATCACAGTCCGCCAACACCATGTGCATGGACAGCCGGATTGCCAACGCGGACACGTACCTGTCACAGGACGTGCCACGCTGGATTAGTTCCACCCTCGCGGTGGACACCAACCACCGCCACTGGGCCGTGGGCGGGTTTTCCTTCGGCGGCACGTGCGCTGTTCAGATGGGGACGCGGCATCCGGATATCTACGCCGACGTGCTGGCATTTTCCAGTGAAGCCGAACCCGCCATTGCCAAGGAACGGCAGAAGACCATCGACGCAGCCTTTCCCGGAAACCCCGGTGAATTCATCAAGCAGACTCCTCTGGAGATCATGAAACACCAACGCTTCGAGTCCAGCGGCATGTACCTCACTGCAGGCCAGAACGATCCGGAGTTCGTGGGGAACCTCCACACCCTGGCCGCAGCCGCCGGGAACGCGGGCTTCACCGTGCAGGCCCACGAGGTGGAACATACCGGCCACTCCTGGGACACATCGTCCAAGCGCTTTGCTGACGCGCTGCAGTTCCTCGGCGGCCAGTGGGGCCTGCAGTGGTGAGCACCAGGAAACCGGACCGCACGATGGTGCTGATGTGGGCCGCCGTCGGCCGTCCGGCAGTCCAGCAGGTGTTTGGCACGCTGAAATCCATGCCCTTCACGCTGGGCGTGGTGGTCGCCTTCCTGGCCGCCGCTGCCTTGACCGGGAGCTTCCTGGACGGTCCGCCGGAGCGGCTGCTGGGGCTCGCCTCAGTCAGCGGACCCGGCCTGCGGGACGGCAAATGGTGGTCCCTGTTCACCAGCCTCTTCTTTGCCACGAATCCGCTGGCCTACCTCAGCGCGTCACTGATGATCGTGCTGCTGCTCGGACTCGCCGAGCGCAAGCTGGGGCGCCGCGCCGCCGTCGGACTCTTCTTCGGCGGCCAGTTTGTTGCCGTGACTGTGTTCCTCCTGGTGACGCAGCTGGCGGTGTACGTGGGCGACGGCTGGCTGGACAAGATGGTCGATGACAGCCTGATCGGACCCTACGCTCCGGTACTGACGGCGGGCCTGGCGGCGAGTGCCCGGATCACGCTGCTGTGGCAGCGCCGGCTCCGCACCGCGGTGCTGTCCATCTCGATCCTGTTGGTCCTGTATGTCGGTCACGCCGAAACGGTGATAGGCCTTATCGGTGCCCTGCTGGGCCTCCTGGCGGGCTGGTGGATCCAGGGCGACCAGGGCCGGCTCCACCGCCACCGGTCCACCGGCCGCGAGACCAGGAACCTGCTGGCCCTCACGGTCGCGGTCTTCGCAGTGGGCCCCATCCTGACGGGAATCACGCGCGCGCCCACCGGACCGCTGGCGCTGCTGCGGGATGTGGTGCTCAGTCCGATGCCCACGCTCAGCCAACTGGTGTTCAACTGCGGCGCCACCGTTGATGCTTCATGCCTGGAGACGGGGAGGGCAGGGTTTGCCGGGCCGTTCGGACTGGCCCTGGCCGTGGTGCCGGTGATCCTGTTGCTGATCTGCGCGGACGGCATGCGGCGGGGACGGCGCCTGGCGCTCAGCATAGCCCTGGCCATCCAGCTGGCGGTCACGGCCCTGGCAGCCGTCTACCTTGCCCTCTTCGCCCTCGTTCCCTCGCGCCTCCAGGGGACCCATGCGACCCCGCTGGCTTCGGCCTTTGCCCATGTGCTTCCCCTGGTGGTTGTCCCCTTGCTGCTGGCAGTGGCCCTGTGGCTGAACCGCCGCCAGTTCCGCGTGCAGACGCGCCCGGGCGCCCGCCGTACCCTCGGGGCCGTCGTCTGTGGAACGTGGCTCGTCCTGGCGGGCTCCTACACCGTTGCCTGGTTCTGGTCCGGCGGCCTGGCCCGCGACGGCGGGCTGCTGGGCCTCTTCGCAGAGTTGGCCCGGCAATACGTCCCGGTGCCCATCCCGCAGCACTTCCGCAGGGCGTTCCCGGAGCGGGACAGCGCAGAAGCCATCCTGTTTGCCTACTCCGGTCCCGTGTTCTGGCTGGTGGCGCTGATCGCCGTCTGGTGGGTGCTCGTCGGCCGGCACCACGGGCTGAACTTCGGACGGCAGGACAAGGACCGTGCCCGCCAACTGCTGCACCAGGGCGGTGGCCCCCTGTCCTGGATGGCGTTGTGGGAACCCAACACATACTGGTTCAGCCCGGACGGTGCTGGGGCCGTTGCCTTCCAGCAGCACGGGACGGTGGCCCTGACCCTGGGCGGTGCCTTTGGTGACCGCAAGGCGGAACAGCGGGTCACGGAGGGGTTCCTGGATTACTGCCGCAGCCAGGCGCTGGTCCCGGCCCTGTATTCCTGCGACGACACGCTGTGGCCGGCACTCAAGGAACGGGGCTTCTCGCGCGTGGCGGTGGCACAGGAGACCCGGCTGGCGCTGAACGAACTGGAGTTCAAGGGCAAGGAGTGGCAGAACGTCAGGACGGCGCTGAACCGTGCCACCAAACTGGGCGTGCATGCAGTGTGGGGCTCCTACCATTCGCTGCCGGCGGCACTGCGGTCGCGGCTGAACGAAGTGTCGGAAGAATGGGCAGCCAGCAAGTCCGTGCCGGAAATGGGGTTCACCCTCGGGGGAGTGGACGAACTCGATGACGAGGAAGTGCTCTGCTGCCTCGCCGTGGACGGCAACGGTGCGGTTCACGGGGTAACCAGTTGGCTTCCGGTGTACGACGGCGGCCGGCTGGTCAGCAGGACGCTGGACGTTATGCGCCGGGGCAGCGAGGGCTTCCCGGGAGTGATGGAATTCCTGATCGCCTCCGCAGTCCTGGAGTTGCGCGATTCGGTGGACATGATTTCGCTGTCCGGCTCGCCCCTTGCCAGCCGTCCGGAGGCCCAGCACACCCGGGCCGGGGAGCCGGAGGCAGAGGGGACAGGGGATGATGCCGGAACGGAGGACGGGACCGCCACCGACGAGGGCGCGCAGAACCTGGTACGGATCCTCGACCTGGTGGGCCACGCGCTGGAGCCGGTCTACGGCTTCCGTTCCCTGGCAGCGTTCAAGTCCCGGTTCAAGCCTGAGTACCGGGCACTCTACCTGTACTACCAGGACCCACTCCATCTGCCGGCGATCGGGAGGGCGCTGACCCGTGCCTACCTGCCGGGGCTTTCCCTGGCGCAGGGCGCCCGGCTGGTCCGCAAGCTGGTTACCTGAGCGGCTCCACGGGCCGTGAAGGCCTTAAGGCCCAAAGCGATTAATCTGCATTTGCTGTGCCTATTTACAGACAAACAAATGATCCCCGGGAAATTTCCCGGGGATCATTTGTTGAAGCTTTCGGCCGCAAATGTGCGGCCGGCGGCTGCTAGACCAGCGTCACGCCGGTAGCCTGGGGACCCTTGGCGCCCTGGCCGATTTCGAACTGAACGCGCTGGTTCTCGTCGAGGGTCTTGAAGCCGCCGGTCTGGATCTCGGAGTAGTGAACGAAGACATCGCCATCGGAGTCGTCCGGGGTGATGAAGCCGAAGCCCTTTTCAGCGTTGAACCACTTGACGGTTCCCTGTGCCATTTATTTCTCCTCATTGTGGAACTTTTTAAGACCAACACACCGCGTGCCGGCCTTGGTCACTCCGCGAGAAGAATCCTGGTTTGCCTTTTCCGGGAAGGATCCGGCGTTGCAGGAGCTTCGCGCTCGCAACATGTCTTGCGAGCATGAAAAACACCTACACAAAGACTGAGACAAGAATTTCATGCCCGTTCCCGCAGGTCAACGGCCCGGCCGGTAAAAAGGAGAAAATTTGGGTAAAAAGCAGGTGACACGGAAGATACCTTCATACAAGCGCCAATTAGGTGCCCAAAGCAACAAAGGTGAATTCCTAGAAGAGCCTGGATTCGCTGTCGTCCACCCCGCGCATGGCGTCATAGTCCAGGGTGATGCAGTCGATCCCCCGGTCGTTGGCAAGGACCTTTGCCTGTGGCTTGATCTGCTGCGCGGCGAAGATTCCGCGGACAGGTGCCAGCAGGGGGTCGCGGTTGAGCAGTTCCAGGTACCGGGTCAGCTGCTCCACGCCGTCGATGTCGCCGCGGCGCTTGAGTTCGATGGCAACGGTGGCGCCGTCTGCGTCCCGGGCCAGGATGTCCACGGGGCCGATCGCCGTAAAGTACTCGCGCCTGATCAGGGAGTAGCCCTGGCCCAGCGTTTCAATCTGTTCGGCCAGCAGCCGCTGCAGGTCCGCTTCCACGCCGTCCTTGATCAGCCCGGGGTCAACGCCGAGGTCGTGGGAGGACTCGCTGACCTTCTCGTGGATGTTGATGATCAGCCGGTCGTCGGTCTTGGCGGACTGCACGGTCCACTGCTCCACCACGCCCAGTTCCAGGTCCACTTCGTCGGGGGACGAGACGCGCAGCGTCGCCGGCGGGCTCATCCAGTTCAGCGGCTTGTAGGAGCCGCCGTCGGAATGCACCAGCACGGACCCGTCCGCCTTCACCAGCAGGAGCCGGGTGGCCAGGGGGAGATGGGCCTTGAGCCGGCCAACGTAATCAACGGAGCAATGGGCTATGACGAGTCGCACGCCGTACAGACTATCGCGTGGACCAGGCGGGCCGTGCCCGACGGCGGACGGCCTGGTGGTGCGGCGGGGGACCTGCGGCGCGGCGTGGGCGGGGGATCCGCTGGGGCAGAATGGATATATGCCGCGTTCCAACCGTCCCCGCCGTCCTGCTTCCGGCAAGGGCCCCGTTTCGGGCCGCGGTGCAGGGCGGAAGGGGAATGCGGACGTTCCCGAGCTGGACCTTGAACGCGCACGCGCCGGCATCGCCCGGCGTGAAAGCGCCCCCGACGGCGAGTGGATGGTCCGGACCATGACCGCCAAGAACGCCGAGAAGACCTACATCTGCCCGGAATGCTCCACGGCCGTCCTGCCCGGTGTTGCGCACCTGGTGGTGTGGAAGGACGACCACCTCTTTGGGGCGGCTGCCGGCCTGGCGGAACGGCGGCACTGGCACACCAACTGCTGGATGACGCGCAGCTACCGCTACCGCTGACCCGCGCGGGGCTGGACGGGCTCCGCTGTCGCTAAGCTGGCAGGCATGACTTTTGATCCGGCGTCGTACCAGTTCACCCAAACCCAAGGGCCCGCGCCCATCCGTGCCTCCACGGTCCTGCCTGCCCGGCGCGAGAACATCGAGCTGCAGACGGAGGATGGCCACACGCTCGTGGGGGAGCTGGCGCTGCCGGAATCGGGCCCGGTCAGGGCCACGCTGATCACACTCCACCCCCTGCCCACCCACGGCGGCTTCATGGATTCCCATGTGTACCGCAAGGCCTCCTACCGGCTGCCGGCGCTGGCGGGCGTTGCTGTGCTGCGCTTCAACACCAGGGGCACCGCCTCGCCCCGCGGCACCAGCACCGGCACCTTCGAGGAAGGGGTGGGGGAGCGCCATGACGTGGAGGCCGCCGTCCGCTTCGCCGTCGAACGGGGCCTGCCCAACCGCTGGCTGGTGGGTTGGTCCTTTGGGACCGAACTGGCCCTGATGTACGGGGCCGTGGAGCCGGTAGCCGGCCAGATCGAAGGCGCCATACTGCTGTCGCCCCCGCTGCACCGCGCCACGGACAAGCACCTGCAGCTCTGGGCGGAGTCCGGCAAGCCCCTCACCGTCCTGGTCCCCGAGCATGACGATTTCCTCCAGCCGGCCGAAGCCGCCGAACGCTTCCGCCTGGTCCCGCAGGCCCGCGTGGAGGGGGTGGCCGGGGCCAAGCACCTCTGGGTGGGGGAGAAGTACGCGGCCCGGGTCCTGAACGACATCGTGGCCCAGGTGGTACCGGGTCACGCCGGAACAGGACTGCCGCACGAATGGGACGGACCGGCGGCAACCGCCGGCGCGTGACGTCCCGGGCCTAGTGCTGGTCCTGCCGGACGATGTAGATCTCGCGGACCAGCAGCAGCACGGCGGCCGCGGTGGGGATGGCGATCAGGGCGCCGAGCACGCCCAGCAGGCTGCCGCCGGCGATAACGGAAATGACCGCCACGGCGCCGGGGACTGCCACGGCCTTCTGCATGATGCGCGGTGAGATGAAGTAGGCCTCGAACTGCAGGTAGGCGAAGTAGCAGACAGCATATATGGCCGCCACCTGCCAGCCCTCGGTGAGGGACACGAGGGTCACCACGATGCCTGCGATCATCCCGCCCACGAGAGGGATGAAAGCCAGGAGGACGACCACGAACGCCAGGAGCAGGGCGAATGGAATGCCCACGATGGACATCACCACGAAGGCGAAGGTGGCGTTGAGCAGGGCAACGCAGGCCTGGCCGATCACGTAGTTTCCCACCGACCGGGTGATCTCCTCGGACAGGGCGGCCACCCGCTTCCGCCGGGACCGCGGAGCCAGGCGGTAGCCCCACTTCTTCATCGCCGGCAGGGCGGCCAGGAAGTACAGGCTCAGCACCAGGACGATCAGGGCCCCGAAGAGGCTGTTGGCCACGGTGGAACCGAAGCCCAGCACCCCGCCGAAAATACCACCCATCGCTGCGGGGTCGTTGACGAACTTGTTCAGTTCCTCGGTGATGCGGTCGCGTACGCCGAACTGGTCGTCAAGGCTGCGGAAGAGGTCGGAATCCATGAAGTTGCGTACCCAGTCCGGCGCCTGCCGCACAATCTCGGAGACCTGTTCCACGATGGTGGGAATGAGGGTGGCGAAGAAACCGACGACGGCGCCCATCAGGACCGCCACCGAGACCAGGATTCCGGCCGGCCGGGGGATCTTCCGGCCTTCGAGCCAGCCAACCACCGGCTCCAGGCCCAGTGCTATGAACAGCGCAGCCACGATCCACAGCAGCAGCTGCGTCGTGTGGGAACCGATCCAGTAGACCAACAGCGCCAGGCCCACGCCCACGGTACCCATGAACCCCATATACAGCGGGTGCTGGGGTGACATCCGGGGTCCCGGATGGCCGAACTGCGGCTCCTCGCCGCCGTCGTGGTCCTCCTCCGGAACCTGTCCGGTATATTCCGGCGGCATTTCAAACCGCAGCCGGGGCTGCGCGCCGGGCAGCGGCTGCCGGAGCCTGCGGACCACGTGGCCAAGGGCTGCAGCGGCTGAGCCACCACGGCGTGCGGCCATGCCCAGCGGAGGAACGGCGGCAGGGACAGGGCCCCTGGGATCCCCTGGATTTCCGGCTGCAGCCGAGGACGGGTCCGTCTTGTCAGTCAATGGTTTTGGGGGCCTGTTCCGTGCGTGGCACCGCCTGCGCGGGCCGGTGTGATGATCATCGCAAACACTATCAGCAGGCTTGCCACCGCGAGCCGAAGGCGCCTCCCGGGCACCGGCGGTGCCGGGCGGACGCAGGCCTAAAAGGGCTCCCTGATAACAGAAAGGTTACTATTGAAGGTAAACCCCCGCTGATGATAGGTGTTTCCCTTGCGTTTAAAGACTGCAGCCGCACTTGTGCTGCTCGGCCTCCTGACACTTTTGGCCGGTATCGGCCAGAGAACCATCTGGGCTCCCTCCGAGACGTTTACGGCTTCCGCGCCGGCCGGCGCCGCCGCGGCGCCGCTGACAGTGATCGACCAGAAGCTGCGCACCCTGCACGGCGGCACGGTCAAGATCAACATCCAGGGTGACGGGAACTTCCTGCTGGCCTCCGGCCGGCCGGACGACGTCGACGCCTGGGTGGGCAAGACAGCCCATAACACCATTAACGGGGTTTCCGAGGACGGGAAGTCCCTCTCGGTTGAGCACGCCGACGGCGAAGGCACTGCCCCCAACCCCGCGGGCTCGGACCTTTGGGTATCGAGCGAAAACGCCAGCGGCGAGCTGGAGTACACCTGGACGCCGCCCGCGGACGGCGACTGGAGCCTCCTCCTGGCGGCCGACGGCACCAAACCGGCGCCGGCCAACATCTCCATGACCTTCCCCAATGACACGTCCACCCCGTGGGCTGTTCCGCTGATGGTCATCGGCAGCATCCTGATCCTGGGCGGAATCGTCCTGGCGCTGCTTTCTGGCCGCCGGAAGGACGGCGAAGGCGGCGACTCCGGTTTCGCCCGCCGTGCCCGGGCCCGGAAGGCCCAAGGCCAGGCCCCGTCGTCGTCCTCTTCCTCCAGGGTCACCATGGTGGCCGCTGGTGTGGCGGCAGCCGTGCTGGCCGGATCCGGCGCCGCCGCCCAGGCGGCCAGCCCCAGCCCGCAGCCCTCGGGCAGTGCCTCATCGCCGGCCAAGGAAGCATCCGGCTCACCGGTCCTGCTGGACGCCCAGTTCCGCCGGATCCTCGAGCAGGTCTCCAGCGCCACCGACGCCGGTGACGCGGCCAAGGACGCCGCCAAGCTCACGGACCGGGTTGCCGGCCCGGAACTGGAAGTCCGCACCCAGAACTACAAGATCCGCTCCCAGGTGGCATCCTATGAGCCCCGCATGCCCGTCCGCTCCACCAAGCTTCTGACGACGGTGGTCACCAGCGGCCGTGACTGGCCGCGTTCGGTGCTGGCCGTGACCCAGGGCGACGGCAATGTTGTGCCCCAAATCCTGACGCTGGTCCAGCAGTCTCCGCGTGAGAACTAC
Organism: Pseudarthrobacter sp. CC12; assembly: GCF_039907755.1. Taxonomy (NCBI): domain Bacteria; kingdom Bacillati; phylum Actinomycetota; class Actinomycetes; order Micrococcales; family Micrococcaceae; genus Pseudarthrobacter; species Pseudarthrobacter sp. CC12. Next base: position 37,427 of record NZ_JARDJH010000007.1, read on the forward strand.
AAGCTCATGGAAACCACGCCCCTTCAACCGGGCACCACCTTCCCCAACATCAGCCGCGGGGGCACCGAAACCCTGGCCGCCTCGGACAAGTCCGGGCTGCTCTACAGCGGTGAGGAAGCCATGTCAGGCCTCGCCGACCGGCTCACGTCCGCGGACTCGCCGTTCAAGGACAAGCTCACAGAGGGCGAATCCTCCCCGTACATCGCCGACACCCTTTCCTACCAGGCAGAGGTGGTCAAGGCCGGCGAAAACGGCAACTTCTCCTTCACCCACAAGGTGGTCCCCGAGAGCACCGTGGTCTTCCGGACGTCCGACGGCGGTGCGCTGGTCCTGGGCCGGATCAACTTCGGCTTCGAAGGCACTCCGAAGGCTGCCGGTGACAAGCTCAGCATCGGTGACGACGCCGCAGCCCTGGCCGGCGGCAAGGAAACCACTACCGGCATGGTGTTGAACTTTGCCGAATCGATGGCCGTGTACGTTCCCCCGGCGGGATCGACGGACCCGATGAAGCTCGTTGCCGCCACCCGCGGCCTGGTCGGCGCCAGCTTCAAGTAGCGCCCGGCTGCAGTACCCCCGGCAGCGGCCGGAGTGGCTAGAGTGGGAAACATGAGTTCGCCAGCTTCCCGCCCAGTCCCTCCTGCCGCTGCCAACCTGCTTAACCTGCGCGGCGCCGTCGACCTTTCCGCTCTGAAGCGTCCCGCTGCCCCTGCCGGCCCGCCTGCCCAGGGAAACGCGCCGTCCGGGCCTGCGGCCCCAGCCCAGGACGGCCAGCAGGGCGGACCGGCAGGCGGACCCGAACTCAAGGTCGACGTCACCGAAGCCAATTTCCAGCAGCTGGTGGAACTGTCCGCGCAGGTTCCGGTGATCTTCGCCCTGTGGGCGCCCTACTCGCCGGAGTCCAGAAAAATGGTGGACACCCTGGACCGCGTCGTGGCCAGCTACGGCGGCCGCCTGGTCCTGGGTGCAGCCGACATCGAAGCCTTTCCGCAGCTTGCCCAGGCCTTCCAGGTGCAGGCCGTCCCCACTGCGGTCGCGGTCCTCAAAGGGCAGCCCGTGCCGCTGTTCCAGGGGGCAGTGGAGGAGCAGCAGGTACGCAGCCTCTTCGACGAACTCCTTAAGGTGGCTGCCGCCAACGGGGTCACCGGCAGCCTCGACGCCGGCGGACCCGCCGACCAGGAGCCCGCACCGCTGCCGCCGCTGCACCAGGCAGCCTACGACGCCATCGAAGCCGGCAACTACGCGGGCGCCGCCGAAGCCTACCGCCAGGCGCTCAAGGAAATGCCGTCCGACCATGAAGCCAAGGCAGGGCTGGCCCAGGTGGAGCTGATGGACCGGCTGCAGTCCGTCTCGGCCCAGGACAGCGAAGCGCTGCGTACCCTGGCGGCGGAGGAGCCGGACAACCTGGGCGCGCAGCTTGGCGTGGCGGACCTGGACGTGGCCGGCGGCCATGTGGAGGATGCGCTGAACCGGCTGGTGTCCTTCATCGGCCGGAACTTCGGCCCGGAGCGTGAAACTGCACGCGTCCGGCTGCTGGAACTCTTCGAGGTAGTAGGCGCCGGCGACGAACGCGTGGCCAAGGCACGCCAGGCGCTGGCCCGGGTGCTGTTCTAGTGCCGGCCCTGTTCCAGCCGCTGGCGCTGAGGTCCCTGGAGCTGCAGCACCGGGGTTGGGTTTCGCCCATGTGCCAGTACAGCTGTGATCCCGACGACGCCCCAGGGGTCCCCAACGACTGGCACCTGGTGCATCTGGGCGGCTTCGCCGTGGGCGGCGCCGCGATGATCCTCACGGAGGCCGCGGCGGTGAACGCCGAGGGCCGGATCAGCCCCCGCGACGCGGGCCTGTACAGCGATGAGCAGGCAGCTGCCTGGCAGCGGATCATCTCCTTCGTCCACCGCAACGGTACCGCCGGCACCAAAATCGGTGTCCAGTTGGCGCACGCCGGCCGGAAGGCCTCCACCTACTGGCCGTTTTCCGGCAAGCACGGCAGCGTACCCGCCTCCGATGGCGGGTGGGACACGGTGGGGCCTTCCACCACATCCTTCGAGGGCTACGCGGCTCCTGCCGCCATGACTGTGGAACAGATCCACGGCGTCATCGCCGATTTTGCTGCCGCCGCGGAGCGGGCCGTTAACGCTGGCTTTGACACCATGGAGATCCACGGGGCACACGGGTACCTCCTGCACCAGTTCCAGAGCCCCCTGATCAACCAGCGCGACGATGAATGGGGCGGGGACGAGGCCGGCCGCAACCGGCTGATGCTGGCCGTTGTCGATGCCGTCCGCGCCGTGATTCCAGATTCCATGCCGCTGCTGCTTCGGATCTCGGCCACCGACTGGGCGGCGGGCGGAGTGGACCCGGCTGCGTCGGTCCGGCTGGCCCGCGAGGCGGCAGCGCACGGGGTGGACCTGGTGGATGTCTCCAGCGGCGGGGCGGTGGCCCACCAGCAGATCAAGCCGGGCCTGGGCTACCAGACCGGGTTCTCCGCCGCCATCCGCCGGGAGGCAGGAATCGCCACCGGCACGGTTGGCCTGGTGACCACCCCCGGACAGGCGGAGCATGCCATTGCCACCGGGCAGGCCGACGGCGTCTTCATTGCCCGGGCCGCGCTCCGCGATCCGCACTGGTGGCTCCGGGCCGCGTTCGAACTGGGGCACGACTTGGCCTGGCCGCCCCAGTACGAGCGGGCCATCCCGCGGCGAACGTTCTGAGCCGGATCTTCTGGGAACGGAGCCTAGGCGTGGCGCACACTGGCGGGAACGACCCGCACACCCCGGTTGACCGGCAGTTGGAGGCGAAAATCCTCGAACTGCTGGCCGCCCGGGCGGCAACGTCCACCATCTGCCCGTCCGATGCTGCCAGGGCCGTGGGCGGCGAGGACTGGCGGCGGCTCATGGACCCGGCCCGGGAAGCCGCTCGGCGCCTGGTTGACGCGGGCCAGGTCCACATCACGCAGGGAGGGTCCGTGGTGGATCCTGCCACGGCAAAGGGGCCGATCCGCATTCGGAAGGCGCTGTGAAGCCGTGTGGTCAGCCGAGCAGGTCATCGACGTAGCACCAGCGCCATTCTTCGCCGGGTTCGATGCTGCGCATGACGGGGTGGCCGGTTTCCTTGAAGTGGCGGCTGGCGTGCCGTCCCGCGGAGGAGTCACAACAGCCGACGTGTCCGCACGCCAGGCACATGCGCAGATGCACCGGTGTTGTGCCCTCCCGCTCGCAGCCTGCACACGCCGGGTTGTCGGGACGCGGTGAGGGCATGGCTGCGGTCAAGTGGTCGCAGGCTCCGCCCGGCTGGGACAGCCCCTCGCCGCCCCCGGCGGCGGCTGAGTCCAGTTCATTGAGGGAAGCGTCGAGCATGGATTCCTCAACGTCCAGCCGTTCAAGGACTTCGCTGAGGACCTCGTGGGCATAGTCCCCGCCGCGCCGCAGCTCCAGTACCTTGTCCCGTTCGGCTTCCAGCATGGCCATCCGCAACTGGGCGTAGCGCTGGCTGGGGGTCGCTGCCTCGGCCGCGGGCCGGCCCAGCCGCTCCCAGGCAGCCAGTCCCCGCTCCTGGGTCCGCCGCCGCAGCATGTCCATCACTTCGGGCGGATCGCTGTCACGCCGGAGCTGCTCCAGCCGCTCCATTCCCGCAGCGGTGGCCAGCTGCATGAGGGAAGCCTGGTTGAGCGCATCCTCGCGCCTGTCCGGCCCGGGCAGACCCAGGGCGCGCACCAGGGCCGGCAACGTAAAGCCCTGCAGCACCAGGGTGCCGCCCACCACCACCATGGCGGCCAGCACCAGCACATTCCGGTGCTCCAGGTCACCGGGCAGCGTCAGGACGGCGGCAAGAGTAACCACCCCGCGCATGCCTGCCCAGGACACGATGGCAGGAAACTGCCAGGGCGGCGCGGGGTCCTTCCGCTGCACAGCGGGAATCAGGCGGGGGAGGTAGGTCGAGGGAAACACCCAGAGCGGGCGCAGCACCAGCACGGCCAGCAGGATCACCGCGCAGCCGAGCCACACCCGGCCGGCCCCCAGCGAGTCATCCTGGACGCTGTCGACGATGGTCCGCACCTGCAGGCCGATCAGGAGGAACACGGCGTTCTCCAGCAGGAACTGGACGGTGTCCCAGTTGCTCCGGGCGCTTTGCCGCGCGGCGCCGTTGGGCATGGACGGCGCCTTGGTGCCCATCACCAGGCCGGTGACGACGACGGCGAGCACGCCGGATGCGTGGATGGCCTCGGCCGGGAGGAAGGCCACGAAGGGGGCCATCAGCGATGTTGAGGTGTTGATGGCCACGTTGCTGATCCGTTTCCGGATTTCGGTCAGGATGTAGGCCGCGGCAAGGCCCACCACGAGCCCGCCGCCGGCCGCCAGCACGAAGCCGCCGGCCACGTCCAGCGCGGACACGGAGCCGGCGATCGCGGCCACGGCAGCCCGCAGGCACACCAGCGCCGTTGCGTCATTGACCAACGATTCGCCCTCAAGGATGTTCACGATCCTGCGGGGCATGCCCACCCGCCGCGCGATTGCGGTGGCCGCCACGGCGTCCGGGGGAGCCACCACCGCGCCCAGCGCAATGGCGGCGGGCAGCGGGATTTCCGGAAACAGCCACCACACCACCAGCCCGACCCCCAAGGTGCCGAAAATGACGTAGCCCACGGACAGGAGCCCGATGGAGCGCCGGTTCGACGTGAAGTCAAAGAGCGAGGTCCGGAACGCGGCGGCGTAGAGCAGCGGAGGCAGCAGGCCAACCAGGACCAGTTCGGGATTGAGTTCAACCGGCGGAATGAACGGCAGGAACGAACCCGCCACCCCGGCCAGGACCAAAAGCAGGGGAACCGGGAGATTGAGCTTCCGTCCCACCGCACTGCCGGCACACACCACCGCAACGATTACCAGCAGGCCCAACGCGATGTCCATGACGATAGTCTCCCACCCCCGCTGCGCCGGTCCGCGGGCTAGGCTGGCATCATGACTGCCCCGATCCCTGAACAGCCGCCGTCTTCCGGCCCCGTACCGGCCCTTTCCATCCGCGGGTTGGCTAAGCGGTTTGGCGGCAAGATCGCGGTGGACGGCATCAGCCTGGACGTCCCGGCCGGTTCGTTCTTTGGCATCGTGGGCCCCAACGGTGCGGGCAAGACCACCACGCTGTCCATGGCCACCGGCCTGTTGCGGCCGGACTTCGGCACTGCCGTGGTGCACGGCGTCGACGTCTGGCAGCACCCCCTTGAAGCCAAGCGGCTCATGGGAATCCTGCCCGACGGCGTGCGGCTCTTCGACCGGCTGACGGGCGAGCAGCTGATTACGTATGCCGGCCTGCTGCGCGGCATGGATAAGGCCGTCGTGGCAGCGAGGGTGGGGGAGCTGTTGGCCGCCATGGACCTCAGCCAGGATGCGGGCACGCTGGTGGTGGACTACTCGGCGGGCATGACCAAGAAAATTGCCCTGGCCTCCGCCCTGATCCACGCCCCGCGCCTCCTGGTCCTGGACGAGCCCTTCGAAGCGGTCGATCCCGTCTCTGCGGCGAACATCCGTTCCATCCTGGACCGGTACGTGGACTCCGGCGGCACGGTCATCGTATCCAGCCACGTGATGGACCTGGTCCAGCGGATGTGCGACCACGTCGCGGTGGTGGCCAAAGGCCGGCTGCTGGCAGCAGGCACCGTGGATGAGGTGCGCGCCGGCGCCTCGCTCGAGGACCGCTTCGTACAGCTGGTCGGCGGCCACAGCCACACGGAAGGGCTGGAATGGTTGCGCACCTTTTAAGGCTCAAGCTCACGCTGCTCCGGAACGGACTCCGTCGCAGCCCCTGGCAGCTGGTGGGCATGGCCATCGCCGGACTCTATGCGCTGGGGGTGGTGGCGACGCTGGTCATGGCCCTGGTCCTGCTGCGCACCGCCGGGCCGGTCACCGCACACACCGCGGTAGTCCTGGGCGGCTCAGCCGCCGTCCTGGGCTGGGCAGTGGTTCCGGTGGTGGCATCGGCCACGGACATGACCCTCGACCCGGCCCGCTTTACCACCTTCGCCATCCCCATGAAGCAGATGCTCGCCGGACTGGCCCTCGGCGGACTGATTGGCATCCCCGGCCTGGCCACCACGGTGGTGTCACTGGCCACCGTGGTGACCTGGTCCCGCGGCGCGCTTCCGGCGCTCGCAGCCCTCGCCGGCGCGTGCCTGGGCGTCATGACGTGCATTGTGCTGGCCAAGGTGGTCACCACGGCAACAGCGAGCCTGGCCGCGTCCAGGCGCTTCAAGGACATCAGCGCCCTCGCGTTCATGGTTCCGCTGGTCCTGCTGGGTCCCATCGTGGCGGGGGTTGGCCGCGGCATCTCCGGGTCCACGGGGTTCCTGCCGGACTTCGCCCGTGCCCTGTCCTGGACGCCGCTTGGGGCGCCCTGGTCGCTGGCCGGCGACATCGCGTCGGGCCGGCCCGCCGAGGCCGCAGTGAAGCTGGTGGTGTCGGTGGCCGTCCTCGGGGCCCTGGCCTGGTGCTGGAAGCTGCTGCTCGAGCGGGCACTTGTCACCCCGCCCTACGCCGGCGCCGGGAAGCGGAGGGGCGGCAGGCTTGGTCTGTTCGGCGTGCTGCCGGCCACCCCCGCCGGCGCCGTCATGGCAAGGTCCCTGACTTACTGGTTCCGGGACCCCCGGTACTCGGGCTCCCTGGTGGTCATCCCGCTGCTTCCGGTGGTGCTGGCGTTCCAGGGGGCCCAGACCGGCAGCTACGGCAGCCTGGCGTTCCTGGCCCCGGTGTCCGCCTTCATCCTGGCCTGGTCCATCTCCGCAGATGTCTCCTATGACAACACCGCCTTCGCACTGCACCTGGCCACGGGCGTCCGGGGGGTGGCGGACCGGTTGGGCCGGGCACTGGCGTGCATGACCTTCGCGCTGCCCGTCGTGCTGGTGTTCTCGGTGGGGTATGCCGCCTTTGCCCGCAACTGGACGGGGCTGCCCGGCCAGTTGGGGTTCAGCCTGGGGATTCTCTTTACCGGCCTGGGGCTGTCCTCGGTGGTGTCGGCCCGGTACACGGTCACCGTCCCCTTGCCGGGCGACAGCCCGTTCAAGAAGCCCCCGGGCAATGTGGGGCAGACTTTGGCCGTGCAGTTCGTGGGAATGCTGGTGCTGATGGTCCTGGTCCTGCCGGAGGCTGCGCTGCTGGTGGCACAGGCAGTCACGGGAAACGCCCTGTTCGGCTGGCTCAATCTGGCGGTGGGAACCCTGCTGGGCCTGGTCCTTTTCCTGTCCGGTGTCCGGCTTGGCGGCAGGTGGCTTGATGCCCGCGGACCCGAGCTCCTGGCACAGGTAACCGTCAACCGCTGACAGTTCCAGGAAGGGAACAGCATGGAAGTCGTGATCCTCGGCGGCAGCCGGCAGATTGGAAGGCTTGCGGCCGACGCCGTCGAACAGCTGGTCCGCCGCAAGCCGGACGCTGTCCTTGGCCTGGCCACCGGTTCCTCGCCCCTGCCGGTGTATGACGAACTGGCGGCCCGGCACGGGCAGGGCCTGGATTTCAGCCAGGCATCGGCATTCGCGCTGGATGAATATGTAGGCCTCCCCGCCGGCCACCCGGCGTCCTACCGCGAGGTGGTCCGCCGGGAGTTCACCAACCGCGTGAACATCGCTCCGGAGAACGTCCACGTGCCTGACGGGACTGCCGCAGACATCCCTGCTGCCTGCGCCGCCTACGAAGAGGCCATGGCCGCTGCCGGCGGCATCGACCTGCAGCTGCTGGGCGTTGGCACCGACGGCCATATCGGGTTCAACGAACCGTGCTCGTCCTTCGCGTCACGGACCCGGATCAAGAGCCTGATCGAACAGACACGCCGGGACAACGCCAGGTTCTTCGACAACCTGGGTGGGGTGCCGCACCACGTCATCACCCAGGGACTGGGCACTATTATGGCGGCGCGCCACGTGATCCTCCTCGCCACGGGCGCGCAAAAGGCCCAGGCCGTCCGCGATTTGGTGGAGGGGCCGGTGGCCGCCATCTGTCCCGCCTCGGTGCTGCAATTCCACCCGCACGCCACCATCCTGCTGGACGAAGCGGCCGCCTCGGCGCTGAAACTCGCTGATTTCTACCGCCATACGTATGAGAACAAGCCGGCCTGGCAGGGTCTGTAGCTTGTCCTGCGGGGCACCGGCCGGCTGTAAAAAAGTACGACGACGGCCGGTTCCGGACCCCGGCGCGGGCGTGCCGCCGTCGAACGCCCGGCCGGCGGAAAGGCTAAGATGGATGCCATGACTAGCATGACGGACCCTCTCGAAAACGACCCGATGCGCGAGCTTTCCGGGGCTGGAACGTCCACGGCCACCATTGAGCGCGAGGAACTGCGCCAGGAGGTGGAGCCGGGCGACCGGGAGCGCTTTGCCCACTATGTGCGCAAGGAAAAGATCATGGAGTCCGCGATGACCGGCGAACCCGTCATCGCCCTGTGCGGCAAGGTCTGGACGCCGGGCAGGGACCCGCAGAAGTTCCCGGTCTGCCCGGAGTGCAAGGAAGTCTATGAGGGCCTCCGGCCGGGCAACGACGGCGGGAAGGGTCCGGGAGACTCGGGCAACAACAAGTAGTGACGGAGACGCTCTTTGGCGGCCCCACCCTGCCTCCGGCATACCCGGAACGTGCAGCCTGGGGAACCGCCCCGAAACTCCGTGCCTGGCAGCAGGAAGCCCTTGACCTCTACCTGCAGAACAGCCCCCGCGACTTCCTCGCCGTGGCCACCCCGGGTGCAGGCAAGACGACGTTCGCGCTGCGGATCGCCTCCACCCTGATCGATTCCGGTGCCGTTAACCGGGTGACCATCGTGGCACCCACGGACCACCTGAAGCGCCAGTGGGCCGATGCGGCCGCCAAGGTGGGGATCGCCATCGACCCCAACTTCAAGAACTCCGACGGCCAGCACGGCCGCGGCTTCATCGGGGTCGCCGTCACCTATGCCCAGGTGGCCAGCAAACCCCTGCTGCACCGTGCCAAGACCGAGGCCGCCCGAACCTTGGTGATCCTGGATGAAATCCACCACGGCGGCGAGGCACTGTCCTGGGGCGATGGCCTGCGCGAGGCGTTCGACCCCGCGGTGCGCCGGCTGTCCCTGACCGGTACGCCGTTCCGATCGGACACCTCGCCCATCCCGTTCGTGGAGTACGCCGAGGACCGTGACGGCATCCGGCGCTCCAAGGCCGACTACACCTATGGCTACGGCAACGCCCTCCGGGACCACGTGGTGCGGCCCGTGATGTTCATGGCCTACTCCGGCCGGATGCGCTGGCGTACCAGCGCGGGTGAGGAAATGGCTGCCTCCCTGGGTGAGGCCGCCGTCACCAAGGACATCACCAGCCACGCGTGGCGGACTGCGTTGAACCCGGCGGGGGAGTGGATTCCCGCCGTCCTGGCCGGTGCGGACAAGCGGCTCAGCGAAGTCCGGCGCACCGTACCGGATGCCGGTGGCCTGGTCATCGCCACGGACCATGAGGACGCGCGTGCCTATGCCGGGCAGCTGAAGAGGATCACCGGCGAATCGCCCACCGTCATCCTCTCCGACGATGCCAAGGCGTCCAGCAAGATCGAGGACTTTTCGGCCGGCGACAAGCGCTGGATGGTTGCGGTCCGCATGGTGTCCGAAGGCGTTGACGTGCCCCGGCTTTCCGTGGGTGTCTACGCCACCTCAACATCCACGCCGCTGTTCTTTGCCCAGGCCGTGGGGCGCTTCGTGCGTGCCCGCAAAAGGGGCGAAACGGCGTCGGTCTTCCTGCCGTCCGTACCGCAGCTGATGGCGCTGGCCAACTCCATGGAGATGGAACGGGACCACGCGCTGGACCGGCCCGAGAAGGAAGACGGCGACGGCCTCTTCAACCCCGAGGACTCGCTGATGGCCGAGGCCAACCGTGAGGACAAGGCCTCGGACAGCCTGACCAAGGGCAAGTTCGAGGCGCTGGACTCCCAGGCGTCCTTTGACCGCGTGTTGTTCGACGGCGGCGAGTTCGGCACCGGCGGTGAAGTGGGGTCCGACGACGAGCTGGACTTCCTGGGGATCCCGGGCCTCCTCGACGCTGAGCAGGTGGGGACGCTGCTGCGCCAGCGCCAGCACGAGCAGCTGAACCGGAAGAACCGGAAGGCCCCGGCAGCCCAGCAGGTTCCGGCCGTCCCTGACCACCGGATGCTGATGGACCTGCGCAACGAACTGGCCAAGAATGTGGCCGCCTGGTCTGCCCGGACCGGGACCCCGCACGGAGTGGTGCACACCAAGCTCCGCACTGTCTGCGGCGGACCCCCGGTGGCCCAGGCCAACGAGGAGCAGCTGAAGTCGCGGCTGCGCAAGCTCCAGGACTGGTTCGTGGGCCGCAAGTAGCGGCCGCACTCGCAGGAATCAGGCGATGTCCGCCCCGCCGAGCTCCATTTCGGCGACGGCGTCCTCCAGGTCCTCGGCGATGCCGGCGGTGAGCGACCGCACCACGGTGACGCCGTAGCCGGCCTGGACGGCATCGAGGGCGGTGGCCTTCACGCAGTAGTCGGTGGCGATGCCCACCACCACCACGTCCTCCACGTCGTGGCTTTGCAGCCAGTCGTCGAGGCCAATGGCGTCCTCGTCAGTTTCCAGTGCTGCCGCGGCGCCGGGCAGGCCGCCTGCCTGGCGTTCGCCGGTGGGAACTGCGTCCTCCGGTGCCAGCAGGCCCTCGAAGCCCGAGTAGGCGGCCGCGAACTGTCCTTTCCGGAAGTAGGCGTCCACGTATTCGGTGTCCAGGTCCGGGTGGAGGTCGGCGCCGCGGGTGCCCGCCACGCAGTGCCGGGGCCAGCTGTCCCGGTAGTCGGGCGTGTCGGAAAAGTGGCTGCCCGGATCGATGTGCCAGTCCTGGGTCGCCACCACGTGGTCGAATTCGGTGTGGTGGGCGTCCAGGTATTCGCTGATGGCACCGGCAACCGCGGCACCGCCGGGAACGGCGAGTGAACCGCCCTCGCAGAAATCGTTCTGCACGTCCACGATGATCAGGGCGCGGGACATCAGTGCTCCTCGTAAATGGTGGGAATCGCGGCCTCGCCGCGCTGCAGGCGGTTGACCACCGGGGGCAGCTCCGCCATGGTGTCTGCGTGCCGCTGCCGTGCGCGCAGTACACCTTCGTGGCCGGTCCAGCCCGGGAGCAGTTCGCCGTTCTTCATGAACTGCTGCAGCAGCGGACGGTCATTGCCGTCATCCTCCGGCCGGTGGCCCACGCCCACCACCTCGGCGGTGGCCCGGCCGCGTTCGTCCAGCTTCCGGAGGGCATATTTGCGGCCGCCCACGCTGGCTTTGTTCTTGGCCGCCTTCGCCACGGAGACGAAGTTTCCGTCGTCGTCGGCGCGGCTGACCAGCTTGTAGACCATGCTGGCGGTGGGGGCGCCGGAACCTGTGACCAGCGACGTGCCCACGCCGTAGGAGTCCACGGGGGCCGACTGCAGGGCTGCGATGGCGTATTCGTCCAGGTCCGAGGTCACCACGATCTTGGTGTGCTCGTTGCCGAGGTCGTCCAGGAGCCGGCGCACCCACTGTGCCTGCGCCACCAGGTCACCTGAGTCCAGCCGGACGCCGCCCAGGCTGGGCCCTGCCAGCTCGACGGCCGTGCGGACGGCCTTCTCGACGTCGTAGGTATCCACCAGGAGGGACGTGCCTGCGCCCAGGGAGGCAATCTGGGCCTCGAAGGCCTCCCGTTCGGTATCGTGCAGCAGCGTGAAGGAATGGGCGGCGGTGCCTACCGTCTTCACGCCATAGCGGATGCCCGCTTCCAGGTTGGAGGTGCTGTCAAAACCGGCAATGATCGCCGCGCGCGCTGAGGCGGTGGCCGCTTCTTCATGCGTGCGCCGGGAGCCCATCTCGATACAGGGGCGGCCGCCCGCAGCGGTGACCATCCGGGAGGCGGCGGAGGCGATGGCGGTGTCGTGGTTGAGCACTGACAGCAGGTAGGTCTCCAGCATGCAGGCTTCGGCGAACGAGGCCTCCACCACCAGGATGGGGGAGTTGGGGAAGTACGCGTCGCCCTCGGCGTAGCCCCAGATATCGCCGGAAAACCTGTAGTTGGCCAGGTACTCCAGGGTCTCCCGGTTGACCACGTTGGTGCGTTCCAGGAACTCCAGTTCCGCCTCGCCGAAACGGAAATTCGCGATGCCTTCCAGCAGGCGACCGGTGCCGGCCACGATGCCGTAGCGCCGGCCGTCCGGCAGGCGCCGCGCAAACGCCTCGAACACGGACCTGCGGTGGGCCGCCCCGGAATGGAGGGACGCCTGCAGCATGGTCAGCTCGTAGTGGTCGGTGTAAAAGGACGTGCGGGGATGGTCCCAGCCGGCTGAGGTGCTCACGAAAGTCACTCTAGTCCCCGACGGCTCCCGCGTCTCGCTTCGCTTCGCCGTGGGTCCCTCGCCGTCGTGGGCCCACCCGACGGCTCCCGCGTCTCGCTTCGCTTCGCCGTGGGTCCCTCGCCGTCGTGGGCCCCAACCCCCACATAGAATGGACAGATGACCATAAGCGTTGCGCCCGGCCCTGATACACAGGAGGGCATCCGGACCGGCACAGCAGAGTCCACCGACTCCCTGACCGCGCCGGACATCCCCTGGAACCTGGTGATCTGGAACGATCCCGTCAATTTGATGAGCTACGTCAGCTACATCTTCCAAAGCTACTTTGGCTATTCGGAAAGCAAAGCCAACAAGCTCATGATGGAGGTCCACAAGAAGGGCCGGTCCATCGTTGCCTCCGGCAGCAAGGAACAGGTGGAGCGCCACGCCGTGGCCATGCACGGGTTTGGGCTCTGGGCAACCGTGGAAAAAGCCAGCGGCGGAACCGGTGGCAAGTCCGGCAAGTCCGGCGGTCCGGGCCAGGGTAAGGGGAAACGTGGCTAAGGCATTCAAATACGGGCTCAAAGGCATCACCGGTTTCCTGGAACCTGCCGAACGGGACCTGCTGCGCAGCCTCATCGATGACGTCATCTCCATGCTCCAGCCGGAGGACCGCACCGGGCAGGACCCGCTGGCAGCCCTCATTGGCCTGGACATGGACGTGGCCGAGCCCACCGACCGTGCCGTCCGGCGGCTGCTGCCCAACGTGGCGAAGGACGACGGCGCCGCGTCCCTTGAGTTCCGCCAGCTCACCGAGCGGTCACTGCGGGAAACAAAGATCGGTGCGTTGCGCGCTGCGGCCCTGGACCTGGACAAAGACGAGATCGTGCTGACGCCCGAAGGGGCAAAGCACTGGTCCATGGCGCTGAACGACGTCCGCCTTGTGCTGGCGGAGCGGCTGGACATCAGGGACGAGGCCGACGCCGAGCACGTCCACCGCATGCAGGACTGGTCCCAGGCCGAGGATGTGGAGAGCTACCTGGCGCTGGTATACAACTTCACCACCTGGCTGCAGGAATCCCTGGTCCAGGCCATGCTGCAGTCCATGGAATCCCACCGGTGAGCCATGGCGGCCAGGGGGAGGCCGTTCCTGTGACACAGGAGACACGAGTCGCTGGACACAAGATGATGACTGACGCTTCCGGGACCACCTATCCTCGAATAACCATGACAACAGCCTCGAGCGCGGAACCGTCGGCGGAAACACAGCCCGCGGCCGCAAGCGACGTGCCGGCGGCCGCCCCGGAAGCCCGGCCCATCGGTGTCTTCGACTCCGGTGTGGGGGGACTCACCGTGGCCCGCTCCATCATCGACCAGCTTCCCAACGAATCGATCCTCTACGTGGGAGACACAGCCCACGGCCCGTATGGGCCCCTGCCCATCGCCGAGGTGCGTGCGAACGCCCTGGGCGTGATGGACGAACTCGTGGACTCCGGAGTCAAGCTGCTCACCATCGCCTGCAACTCGGCGTCGGCCGCTGTCCTGCGGGACGCCCGTGAACGGTACACGGCCAAGTACGGCATCCCCGTCATCGAGGTGATCCAGCCCGCGGTCCGCCGCGCCGTCGCTGCCACCCGCACCGGAAAGGTGGGCGTTATCGGCACATCCGCGACCATCGGGTCCCGCGCTTACGAGGACACCTTCGCCGCAGCGCCCGACCTGGACATCACCTCCGTGGCGTGCCCGGAGTTCGTCAGCTACGTGGAAGCCGGCATCACCACCGGCCCGGCCCTGCTCGCCGTTGCCGAAGAATACCTCGCGCCGCTGAAGGCCGCCGGGGTGGACACCGTGGTGCTGGGCTGCACCCACTACCCGCTGCTGACCGGCGTCATCTCCTACGTCATGGGCGCCGACGTCACCCTGGTCTCCAGCGCCGAGGAGACCGCCAAAGACGTCTACCGTGCCCTTGCCACCCACAACCTGCAGCGCACCTCGGAGGCCCCGCCCGAGCACCACTTCGTAGCCACCGGTGACGCCGGGCAGTTCGAGGCGCTCGCCCGCCGGTTCCTGGGCCCGGAAGTCCTTTCAGTCCGGCACGTGGACCACGTGGCTGCGCAGTACCCCACGGGGAGCCTGGCGCGCATTACTCCGGAGATGATCGCCGCCGCGCAAAGCGCACGCAACCGCCCCAGGATCTCAAACTTCGTGGGCGGCGGGCTCGCCGGAGCGCGCCGCGGTGGAGGGTCCGCCCAGTGAAGCTGACCATCGTGGGATGCACGGGCTCATTCCCCGGACCCGGCTCCCCGGCGTCGTGCTACCTCTTGACCGCCACCGACGGCGAGCGGACCTGGAAGGTGGTGATGGACCTCGGCAGCGGAGCCTTGGGTGCCATCCAGCGCTACACCGACCTGGAGGACATCGACGCGATCTTCCTCACCCACCTGCATCCTGACCACTGCATGGACCTGTGCGGGCTGCATGTTGCCATCCGCTGGAAGCCCGGTGGCTGGGGCCGGGGCAGGATCCCCGTGTGGGGCCCCGCCGCCACGGCAGACCGGATGGCCACCGCCTACGGCCTGCCCCTGGATCCCGGTATGCACGAAGAGTTCGATTTCACCAACTGGACAGAACGCGAACCCGTGACCGTGGGGCCGTTCACCATCACCCCGTTCGCCGTGAACCACCCCATCGAAGAGGCCTACGCCCTCCGTGTGGAAGTGGTGGAGCCCGGCAGGGACGGCGTTCCGGTGTCCCGTGTCCTGACTTATTCCGGTGATACTGACTCCTGCGCCGGACTGGAGGAAGCTGCCAAGGACGCGGACCTGTTCCTGTGCGAGGCGGCCTTCGAAGAGGGCCGCGACGACGGCATCAACGACGTCCACCTCACGGGCAAGCGTGCCGGCGAGGCGGCAGCGGCCGCCGGTGCACGGCGCCTGCTGCTGACCCACATCCCGGTGTGGACGTCGCAGACCACCGTGATGGCCGAAGCCCGCCCGGTGTTTCCCGGCGACGTGGCGGTCGCAGTGGCGGGCGTCCACTACACCATCTAGCGACGCCGGATCCCGGCGCCTGGGTCCATGGCGCCTGCCTGCCGCGCGGGCACTCGATAAGCTAAAGGCATGACATCTGAAGCAACAGCAGTGCCCGTAGTGCGCGCCGACGGCCGTGCCCCCGACCAGCTCCGGCCCATCAGCATCACCCGCGGATGGTCCAACCAGGCTGAGGGATCGGCGCTGATCGAATTCGGCAACACCAGGGTGCTCTGCACGGCATCGCTGACCGCCGGTGTGCCGCGCTGGCTCAAGGGCGAGGGCCGCGGCTGGGTCACGGCCGAGTACGCCATGCTGCCGCGCGCCACCAACACCCGTTCGGACCGGGAATCCGTGAAGGGAAAGATCGGGGGCCGCACGCACGAGATTTCACGCCTGATCGGACGTTCGCTGCGCTCCATCATCGACACCAAGGCCCTGGGCGAGAACACCATCGTGTTGGACTGCGACGTCCTCCAGGCCGACGGCGGGACCCGGACCGCAGCCATCACCGGCGCCTACGTGGCTCTTGCCGACGCCATCCGGTTCGCCCGCGACACCAAGCTCATCGCCAAGAACGCCCAGCCGCTCATCGACACGATTGCGGCGGTATCCGTGGGCATCATCGACGGGGTTCCCATGCTGGACCTGCCCTACGTGGAGGACGTGCGGGCCGAGACCGACATGAACGTGGTGGTCACCGGCTCCGGCAAGTTCGTTGAAGTGCAGGGGACGGCTGAGGGTGCCCCGTTCGACCGGGACGAGCTGAACCAGCTCCTGGACCTGGCTCTCCTGGGCACGGCCCAGCTGGCTGCCATCCAGCGCGAGACCCTGGCGGACACCCTGTGAGCGGTGCGGCTCCCCGGCTGGTGCTGGCAACGCACAACAAGGGCAAGCTGCGCGAACTCCGTGAACTGCTGCGCGGACAGGTCCCGGGGCTCGACGTCGATACCCAGGTGGTGGACGCCGCCGCGGCGGGTGCCCCGGACGTCGTCGAGAGCGGCGTGACGTTCGCCGAGAACTCCCTGCTGAAGGCGCGGGCGGTGGCCGGCGCCACCGGACTGGTTGCCATCGCCGACGACTCCGGCCTGGCCGTGGACGTCATGGGTGGGGCCCCCGGCATTTTCTCCGCCCGCTGGGCGGGACGCCACGGTGATGACGCCGCCAACCTCGAACTGCTGCTGAACCAGCTGTCCGACGTTCCCGACGAACACCGCGGTGCCGCGTTCGTGTGCGCCGCCGCCCTTGCCATGCCCGCGGACGCGGAGGGGCCCGGGCGCGAGGTGGTGGAGTACGGGCAGCTGGAAGGCGTCCTGCTCCGTGAACCGCGGGGCGCCGGCGGCTTTGGCTACGATCCGGTGCTGCGGCCTGCCGGCGAGAACCGTAGCTGCGCCGAGCTGTCCGCCGAGGAAAAGAACGCCATCAGCCACCGCGGCAAAGCCTTCCGGGCACTGCTGCCGTCCATCGTGGCGGCACTTGAATCGGCAGGCTAAAAGCCTGCGGCAGGGCGGCTTTCCAAAAAAGGTGCGCACCCCCGTGGGTGCGCACCTTTTTGGCGGTGGTGGACGTTGGCGGACCGCTACTCCGGCCGCTGGCCCTGGATGTTGCGGGGAGTCTTCTGCTCCGCCTCCGGTTCGTGCTCCTCGATGAATTCGTCAACGGTGTCTGTGCCGTAGGCCTGCGCCTGGCGCTTCGCTGACATGCCGCGCAGGATTTCTATGCCGATCGGCACCACCGAGACCAGCACGATGGCGATGAAGATGATGTCCAGGTTGTCCCGGACCCAGGGCACCGTGTCGCCCAGCAGGAACCCGAGCAGGGTCACGCCGCCGCCCCAGAGCACCGCGCCGACGACGTTGTAGATGAAGAACTTGCGCTTGCTCATCTGCGCCACGCCGACGATCACGGGGACAAAGGTCCGGATGATGGGAACGAAACGGGCCAGGATAAGCGCCTTGCCGCCGTGCTTCTCAAAGAACGCGTGCGCGCTCTCGACGTTCTCGCGTTTGAACAGTTTGGAGTCGGGCTTGTTGAAGAGCGCAGGGCCCGCTTTGGAACCGATCAGGTAGCCTGTCTGGTTGCCGATGATGGCGGAAACCACGATCAGCAGGGCCAGGAGCCAGATGTTGAACTTGATGGTGCCGGTGGCGACCAGCAGGCCGGCGGTGAACAGCATGGAATCGCCCGGCAGGAAGAAACCGACCAACAAGCCGGTTTCGGCGAAGATGATTCCGCATACCAGCAGCACCACCCAAGGGGCGAGCGCAGGATCGGCCAGGAAGACCTGGGGGTTCAGCCAATCGGGCAGGAAGGACGCCATTTTTGGCTGGACCGGTCCCGCACCGCCCAGCATGGACACAGCGAGCTCATTCATCACAGGGAAGTTCACCTTTCAAGGGTACTTGACGGGCATGGGCTCCCCGGGGCTGGAGGTCCGCGGCGGTAAGGTAGGGGCCGTGGGTTTGGACTTTACGGCGATCGACTTCGAAACGGCCAACGGCTTCAGGGGCTCCCCGTGCTCCGTGGGACTGACGAAGGTGAGAGGCGGCAGGATCGTCGCGGAAGCCTCCTGGCTGATGCGTCCGCCGGCGGGATACGACATCTTCGACCACCACAACGTCAGGATCCACGGCATCACACCGGCTGATGTTGCCGGCTCGCCGCGCTTTGGGGAGCTGTTTCCCGAAATAGGGGCGTTCATCGGCGATGACGTGATCGTCGCGCACAATGCTGCCTTCGACCTTGGCGTGATCCGCTCGGCGCTGGAAGTCTCCGGCCTGCCAGGCCCGGCCTACGACTACGTCTGCACCGTCATGCTGTCCCGGCGCTGCTACTCGCTAGTGTCCAACTCCCTCCCGTTTGCCGCCGAGGAAGCAGGTGTTCCGCTGGTTAACCACCACGACGCCGCGGAAGATGCCCGTGCCTGCGCCGGGATCCTCATCGACATCGCCGCCCGCAACGGTGCCAACAGCATCGCCGAACTCTACCTGTCCCTGGGCCTGGCCATGCCGCGGCAGGAGGCCTTCGACCCCGCTACCGGCGACCTGTCAAAGGCCAGCCTCACGGCGCTGGCAGGGAACTCCGGCAACGGGGCGGCCCTGGTCCGCCCGTTCCAGTCCGGCTGGCCGGAGGAAGGACTGAACCCGGAGCCCAACCTGGACGCCGAGCCCGGGCATCCGCTGTACGCCCAGACCGTGGTGTTCACCGGGCAGCTCTCCATCAATCGTCCGGACGCCAAACTTCGCTCGGCCAGGTGCGGCGCGCGGACCGAGAGCCGGGTCACCGCGCGGACTACCGTCCTGGTGGTGGGGGACGGGTTCGTGGCCTCGGACCTGCGTTCGGGCAGGCTCACGGGCAAGGCCCGGCGTGTCCTGGAGCTCCACGAGCGCGGCCAGGCCATTGAAGTGCTGTCCGAAGGCGAGTTCCTGCAGATGGTGGGCGGTGCAGAAGACGCCCGGGAACTTCCTGTCGGCGCCGGGGCAGCCTGGGCCGGTGCCACAGCCGCCGGCGCCTGATCCATCCTGCGGCGGGGCCCGCGGTCATGCGGCGCAACAAAGCTTGGCTGCTCCTGCGGCTGCCTCCTACCCTTGCGGGATGGCCTCCCTGTTCGAATTCCCCAACCCCGTCAATGAGTACGCCGCCCGCACCACGGCAGCGCTCGTGGTGCTGCTCGCCGTCGCCACCGCTGTGGCAAATTCAGGCTGGGGGCTGGCAGCGATCGCCACCGGATTCTGGCTGCGGCTGCTCTTCGGCCCGCGGATTTCACCCCTGGCACTGCTTTCGGTCAAGGTGATCACGCCCCGGCTCGGAAAGGTAAAGCTGGTTGCCGGGCCGCCCAAGCGTTTCGCCCAGGGAATCGGTGCGGCAGTGTCCACCGGTGCCCTGCTCCTCTTCGCCGCCGGTGCGGCGCCGGCAGCCTGGACGCTCCTGGGCATCCTGGTGATAGCTGCGTCGCTTGAAGCCTTCGCGGGATTCTGCCTGGGGTGCACCATCTTCGGGTTTTTGCAGCGCCGTGGCGTGATCCCGGAGGACGTCTGCGAGGCCTGCAACAACATCAGCCTTCGCCGGTCGTAACCTTCACCAACTGATCGGCCATTCGGCGGATGACCTCCGCCGCTTCCAGGGCTTCAAGCCAGGTGGCGGGCAGGCAGGCCTCCCCGTAAAGGGCCCCCAGGATGTTTCCCGCGAGCGCCCCCGTGGTGTCGCTGGCGCCGCTGTGGTTCACGGCCACCAGCATGGCGTTGCGGAAATGCTCAACGGGCTGCGTGTCCGCCCCGTCGGCCGGGGCAGTGGCGATGACGGAATACAGCGCGACGGCGAGTGCTTCCTCCGCTGTCCGGCCCCCGCCGAGCTCGCGTTGCAGTTCCTCGGGGCCGACGAGTCCCTTCTCCGCGAGCCGCAGGGCGGCCGCAAGGCGCTCCGGCAGTTCCGGGGCAACGTTCACAACGGTGCCGGCGTGCGCGGTAACACCGGCAGCGGCGTCCCGCAGGGCCTCACCGGACACCAACCGGTGGATCAGGAGGCTGAAGATGCCCGAACCCTGCCGGGCGGCAGGATGCCCGTGCGTCAGGGCGGCGGCGTTTGCACTTAGCTTATAGACGGCGTCGGGCGTGATGTGTGGCACCAGCCCGAACGGAGCCGAACGCATCACCGTGCCGGTGCCCCTGGCGTCGGGGTTCACCGGGCGCATGGCGGTTCCCATCTCACCGGTGGCCAGACCGCTGAGGCAGTCCTTGTCGGGACGCCTGCGCTGCCTGAGCACCCCATTGCCGTCGATCCAGCGCGGCTGGGGTGCCGGCGCGGAGGGTCCTGCATCCTCACCCTGGGCGGCAAGCCAGCGCAGGTAGGCCAGCCAAACGCACGCGTTCACGTCCGCGCCCACGCCGGAGTTGGCCCACTCCAGCGCCTCCACCAGCCCATCCACCGTGTACAGGGTCAGCTGCGTGTCGTCAGAGAAATGCCCTGGGCCCTCCAGGTCCTCGAACCCGGTGAGGCCCCGCGCCCCGAACCGCTCCCGTATCCCGGCAATGGAATCGGATTGCACGGCGTACCCCAGCGCGTCGCCCAGGGCTCCGCCCAGCAGGGAACCGCGGATGCGGGACGGAAGGGTGGGTGCGGGGATACCGTGGTCAAAGCTCATGGGGTAAATTTACCGTCGCCACGTGGTCCCGCGCTCCACGCGGGGCTACCCCCACCCGGACAGCTGCTGTCCAGCAAACGCACAGCCGCGGCTGGGATACTGCTCGGGTTGCCCCGCGCCGGCACGGACGCCCGGCAGCAGCACCGGAACCACAAAACAGCCCGAACCCAGACCCCCAACAAGCAAAGGTCCCCACCATGAGCACCCCTGTCCCAGCCCGCGACGCACCGCAGCCCGGCGGCACTGTTTCCGCGCCCACCGGCCTGCTGCCCCGCCTGGCGGCCGAGGCGTTTGGCAGCCTCTTCCTGGCAGTGGCCGGCCTGGGCGTGCCCCTGTTCAGCATTCCGCAGTCCAGCCCGGTCCCCTCAGCCCTGGCGGCAGGCCTCGCCGTCACCGCCGCCATGCTGGCCTTCGGGCATATCTCCGGCGGTCACTTCAACCCGGCCATCACCCTGGGGCACCTTCTGGCCGGCCGGATCCGGGCCGGTGCGGCCGCCGCCTACGCTGCCGCCCAGCTCGTCGGAGCCCTGGTGGGCGCCCTGGCCCTGTTCGGCATCCTGCGCACACTGCCCAGCATCCCGGACAGCCGCACGGCTTTCGACACCGTTGCCGCGGGCTTCGGTGAGCACTCCATCATCCAGGCCCCCCTCGCGGCCGTCGTCCTCCTCGAGCTGCTGGGTGCCGCCATCATCGTGGCTGTTTTCCTGGGAGCCGCCGGCCGTGAAGGGGGTGCCCGCACGGTGGCGCCCGTCGCCGTCGGCCTGTCCTTTGCGGCACTGCTGCAGGTGGGCCAGGCGGTGGGAAACCTGCCGTTCAACCCTGCCCGTGCCGTTGCTTCCGCCGTCTTCAGTTCCGGCTGGGCTGTGGAGCAGCTGTGGGTCTTCCTGGTGGCGCCGCTGGCTGGTGCTGCCATCGCGGGGCTGGTGTTCCGGATCGGCGACGTGACCGGTTCCCCTGCGCCCGTTGTGGACGTGGAGTCTGCCGGGGAGGGCACCGACGCTGACGACGATGATGATGCCGACGCTGCTGCCGTGACTGAGCCTGTCCCTGCCGGGGCTGCCCGCGAGGAGAAAGCCCGCGGCGTCAGCGAGGTCCAGGAGTTCTTCGACGGAAAAAGGTCCTGAGCGCCTTTTGCCGCGGCGTTTTCTGCACTGTCAGTGGCTGCCGATAACTTAGGATCATGCGGTTACTTCACACCTCGGACTGGCACCTGGGCCGTTCCTTCCACGGCGTTGGGATGCTCGACGCCCAGCGCTCCTTCGTGGACCAGTTGGTGGCGGCGGTTGAGCGGGAAAGCGTGGACATCGTCCTGATCGCGGGCGACGTCTACGACCGCGCACTTCCCGGCGTGGACGTTGTGCATCTCCTCGATGACGCACTGGTCCGGCTCACTGCCGCAGGCGCGCAGGTGGTCCTCACCAGCGGCAACCACGATTCCGCCATCCGCCTGGGGTTCGCGTCCCGCCTGCTGGAACGCGGGGGAGTGCACCTGCGCACCAGGGTGGAGGACCTCGACCAGCCGCTGCTGATCCCGCTGGGAACGGACGCTGCAGGCGAAGACGCCACCTTGGCGCTGTACGGCATCCCTTGGCTCGAACCCAGGATGGTGGCCGACCAACTGGGCGTGGACACGGCAAGCCACTTCGAGGTCACCCGCGCCGCAACAGGCCTGGTCCGGGCGGACATTGCCCGGCGCGCCGCCTCCGCCACCGTCCACTCGGTGGTCCTGGCGCACACTTTCGCCAGCGGCGGCATCAGTTCGGACAGCGAGCGTGACCTCAGCATCGGCGGAGTGGGAGCTGTTCCCCTGGACCTCTTCGACGGTTTCAGCTACACCGCGCTGGGCCACCTGCACGGCCGGCAAAAGCTGTCCGAATCCGTCAGGTACTCCGGATCACCACTGGCTTATTCCTTCTCCGAGGCCGCCCACCAAAAGGGTGCCTGGCTGGTGGATGTTGGTCCGGAAGGCGTGGCGTCGGTGGCGGAAGTCCTCTGGGAGGCGCCGCGCCCACTCGCCGTACTCCGCGGACCGCTGGAGGAGCTGCTGGCGGATCCCGCCCATGCATGGGCGGAAACCGCCTATTGCCAGGTCACCCTGACCGATGCCCAGCGTCCCGCACGCGCCATGGAACGGCTGCGCGCCAGGTTCCCGGATACCCTGGTCCTGGCCTTCGATCCGCAGGGCGCCGCTGCCACTGCCGAGGCAAGCTACAGCAGCAGGCTCGCCGGCGCACCGGATGACCTGGCCGTCTGCTGCGGGTTCCTGGACCACGTGCGGGGACGGGACGCCGACCCCGCCGAAAGGGCTGTGCTCGCGGCCGCGCTGGAAAACGTCAGGCTCTCGGAGGTGTCGCGGTGAGGATCCACAAGCTGAGGATTTCCGCGTTTGGGCCCTTCGCCGGGACCGAGGACATCGACTTTGACCGCCTGAGCGCGCACGGACTGTTCCTGCTGAACGGGCCCACCGGTGCCGGCAAGACCAGCGTGCTGGATGCCATCTGCTTTGCGCTCTACGGGTCTGTACCCGGTGCCCGGCAGGACGGGAAACGGTTGCGCAGCGACCATGCGGAGCCCGGGCAGGAACCCGCCGTCACGTGTGAGTTCTCCGCGCAGGGCCGCCGCTTCGAGGTGACGCGCTCCCCGGCCTGGGAGAAGCCGAGCGCCCGCGGGAAGAACGGCTTCACGGTCCAGCAGGCCAAGACACTGCTTCGGGAGCGCGTGGGTGGGGACTGGGTGGAGAAGTCCGCCCGCAACGATGAAGCGGGCGCGGAGATCATGGCCCTGCTGGGCATGGACCGTGAACAGTTCACCCGGGTGGTGATGCTGCCGCAGGGTGATTTCGCCGCTTTCCTGCGCTCAAAGGCTGCTGACCGGCTGGACCTGTTGCAGAAGCTTTTCGGCACCCAGAGGTTTGAAGCCCTGGAACAGGAGCTGTCCCGGCAGGCTGCTGCCGCCAGGGAGGACGTGGCGGTCCTGTCAGGGCAACTCGCCCTCCTTGCCTCACGCGCCGAAACCGAGGCCGCCCCCCTGAACCTTCCCGGCGAGGGAGCGCCGCCAACAGACGATATTCCCCGCCGCCTGGCCTGGCTGCAGGCTGCTGCCGCCCTGCGCCGGAACGAGCTCGCGGGGCAGGCTGCGGCCGCCGAGGAGGTCAACCAGGGCCGCCGCGCAGAGGCGGAAACGGAGGCCGCGCGCCACGAACGGCACCGGAAACTCGCCGCAGCTGCCGCCCGGAAAAAGGCCGTGGAGGACGGGGCCGCAGTGCAGGAGGAGCATTCTTCCCGGCTGGTGAGGCACCGGCAGGCAGAGGTTCTCCAGGGGCAGCTGCTGGCGGTCGACGCTGCTGCCGGGAAGGTCCGCGGCGCCGCCGCGGCCGCCGAATCGGCCGTGACCCTGCTGCGGCTCGCCGCCGGGGACGGCGGCGAGTTGGCCCAGCTCGGCGCCGGAACATCAGGGAGTCCACAGTCGAACTTGGGTTCCCCACGGGATGGCTCGGACAGCTTGCCCGGGGCTGT
This sequence comes from Pseudarthrobacter sp. CC12, assembly GCF_039907755.1. Lineage (NCBI taxonomy): Bacteria > Bacillati > Actinomycetota > Actinomycetes > Micrococcales > Micrococcaceae > Pseudarthrobacter > Pseudarthrobacter sp. CC12. Next base: position 61,389 of record NZ_JARDJH010000007.1, read on the forward strand.
GGAGGAACTGGGCCGCCTGCGTTCGCTGCTGGCCGTCGTCGAGGCACGACTGCCTGACGAAGAAAGGCTCAAGGAGCTGCGGAAGCGGCACCATGGCTTAACCGGCCGGCTGGGTGGGCTGGAGCTCGCCGCGGAGACACTGGGCCAGCGCGCCAAGCACCTGGTGGCCGAACGGGAACAGCTGTTGGAGGGCCTGGACCAGCTGGAAGCGCGCGCTGTGGAGGCCTCTTTGCGGCGCAAGGAGGCGGCCGCTGCGGCGGAGCTGCTGGACGTGGTCAGCCGGTACGGGGAAGCGGCCCAGCGCAGGGATCTCGCCAAGAGCCGCCATGACGATTCCCGGGAGAAGCTCCTGGAGGCCAAACGCCGCTGGCTGGACCTGCGGGAAGAGCGGCTGGCGAACGCCGCATCCGAACTGGCTGCCGGGCTGGTTGCCGGGGAACCGTGCCCTGTCTGCGGAAGTGGAGACCACCCCGGGCCGGCAGATGCGGGAACCGGAGGGCCGTCCCTGGCCCAGGAGGAGGAACAGGCCCACGGCGTGTACGAGGCCGCGGAGGCTGCCAACGCCCGGGTTGCCGCTGATCTGGCCGAGGCCGGGCAAGCAGTGGCTGTCCTCGCCGGCCAGGGCGGGAGCACTCCGATGGATGCTGCACGCTCGGGTGCAGCTGATGCACTCGCTGCGGCAGTGGATGCCGAGGAGGCGGCCGAGCAGCTGCAGGACAGGCGGCAGCGGCTGGAGGTTGTGGATGACAGCCTCAGCCAGGCCCGGGCCACACTGTCCGAAACGGAAGCCGGGATGTCCCAGGCCACCGCGGCCCTTGCCAATCTGGCCGAACAGGTTGCCGCACTGGACACTGCTCTTTCAGGCCTCCGGGGCAACCACCGAAGCCTGGGCACCCGGCTGCGGGAACTTGAGGATGCGGTGGCGGTCCTGGATAAAGCGGTCGAAGCGCAAGTGCGCCTGGATCACGCGCGGCTGCAGGCCGCCGAAGCGCAGGACGCCCTGGAACAGGCACTGCCCGGTGCCGGTTTTGCCACTGCTGACGAGGTCCGCAGCCAGCTCCTTGATGCCGCTGACCTGGCAGCCGTTGAGGCCGCCATCCGTGCCGCCCAGGATGAAGCTGCCCGCGTGGCCGGGCTGTTCGAGTCAGATGACATCATGCTCGCGCAGGAGGAAGCGGCGGCCGGCTTTATCCCGGACGAGGAACGGCTGGCCTCGCTGCGCCTGGACGCTGCGGCTGCCCGGGACCGGGCGCGGGAGGCTGACCTGGCTGCCGGCCTGGCCGCACGCTGCCTGGATTCGTTGAAGGCCATTGCAGCGGATTATGAAGCGCTGGCCGGTTCGTCACGCGAGCCGGCGGAGCGGGCCCGGATGCTTGCCGGGTTGGCCGACGCCGCGGCCGGCCGGGGCGAGAACACGTACCGCATGAGCCTGAACAGTTATGTCCTGGCCGCGCGGCTGGAACAGGTGGCCCTGGCCGCATCCGAACGCCTGGTGGCGATGAGCGACGGCCGATACCTGCTCCAGCACACAGATGCCAAGGCCGCCCGTGGAGCAAAGTCGGGGCTGGGGCTGGAAGTGGTGGACCAGTGGACGGGCTTTCGCCGGGACACCTCCACGCTGTCCGGAGGCGAGTCCTTCATGGCCTCGCTCTCGCTGGCCCTGGGCCTTGCAGACGTGGTCCAGCAGGAATCCGGAGGCGTGGAAATCGAAACCCTGTTCGTTGACGAGGGCTTCGGCAGCCTGGACGACCAATCCCTGGAGCAGGTCATGGATGCCCTTGAAGGGCTTCGCGACGGCGGTAGGGTGGTGGGACTGGTCAGCCACGTCGCCGAGATGAAGCAGCGGATCAGCACCCAGCTGCAGGTAGTCAAGAACCGGAACGGCTCCACGCTGCGGATCTCCGAAAGCCTGGACGCACTTCTCTGACCGTCCCCTGACCGGGCCGATATACTTGTCGGTGTTACCGGGTTGCGCGCATCGGGAGGAGGGACGATGCGCACGTATTGAACGAGCCCAGAAGTGACACCACACATTACCCCGCCACCCACCGGTACCGTCCCTGTCCAGGCCTCCCCACGCCAGGAAACCCCTGAAGCGCCGGAAGCGCCAAAGCGCGGCCGCTTTTCGCGACTTCCGCAACTTGCCGGTGCAGGTTTCCTGCCTTTGGGCCTCTTTGCCCGGCTTCCGCTGGCCATGCTGGCCGTGGGCACCCTCACCCTGGTCACGTCCGCCAGCGGTTCCTTTGCCGCCGGGGGCACCGCTGCGGGCGCTGTGGGCATCGGCTCCGCCCTGGGGGCACCTGTGCTGGGATCCCTTGCCGACCGGAAGGGACAGCGGCCGGTCCTTTTGCTGGCGGCAGTTCTCAATACAGTGGCCGTGCTTGCCCTGGTCTTTGCCGCCGGTAGCGCTGCGGTCTTGGACGGGTTCGCGCCGCCGGTCCTCGCCGCCGCCTTCGCGGCCGGTGCCACCTGCCCCCAGGTGGGGCCCCTGGCCCGGGTCAGGTGGATGGCGCTTACTGCCAATGCGGGAGGTCCAACGGCGCCGCCAAATGCTGCCGCCCGCGACCTTGACACGGCGCTGTCCTACGAGAGCACCGCGGATGAGGTGACTTTTGTCCTTGGGCCGGCGTTGGTGGGAATCCTGGCCAGCTTCGTGTCGCCCTGGCTTCCGTTGGTTTTGGCGGCGGCCATGACCATCACCCTGGTGCCCGTCTTCGCTGTGCATCCCACCCACCGGTCCGTGCCGGCCCGCCGGGGCCCGGCAGGCGGCAAGCACGTGCCTGCGGCGAAGCTGCCGGCCGCCGTGGCCCTGCCGGTCCTCGCCATGGCCTGCATGGGCACCTTTTTTGGATCCACCCAGGCTGCGTTGAGCGCCTTCTCCGCCGGGCTTGCCGGACCTGAAATCGCGGGCCTGCTGTATGCCGTCATGGGCCTCAGTTCCGCGGCGGCGGCCCTGTCGGTTGCTTACTGGCCGCGCCGGGCAGGCCTGGGGCTGCGATGGGTGTCGTGTGCCGTCCTGATGGCGGGACTGGCGGTCCTGCTGCTGGTACCGTCGTCGCTGCCCATGATGGCGCTGGTCCTGCTGGTCCTTGGCCTCCCGGTGGGACCGGTCATGGTCACCGTTTTCGCCGTGGGCGGGAAGGTGGCACCGGCCGGCAGGCTTGGCACAGTGATGACTGCCCTGGCCAGCGGCATCGTTGCCGGGACCGCCGTCGGCTCCTCCATGGGGGGGACAGCTGGCCCAACTCCACGGGGCTGCCGGCGCATTCCTGGTCCCGCTGTTCGCGGCGGTGGCCCTGGCGCTGCTCGGCGCGGGAACCGCCGTCGTCCTTCGCCGGCGGACCTGACCCGTTCCGCGCGGTGGCCGCGGAGCATTTCGCGCCGTTACGCCAGTTGGCGCTCGATCCTGGCCGCGCTCTCCGCGATGGCTGCGCCCACGGTTTCCGGATCATGGGCGGACCGGATATAGACCACCGCCAGGGCGGCCGGACGCCCTCCGGGGACGCGGATGGGTGCTGCCAGCGACGAGACGCCGGCGATCACTTCGTCATGGCTGGCCGAGTAGCCCTTCCGCCGTGCCTCCGCCGCTTCCGGACGGTAGGGCGTCCCTGTCGAAAGCCTGTCCCACTCCTCCTCCGAAAGGGCGGACTGGATGGCAATGCCGGGTGCGCCGGCGTTGATGGGGTGGCGGGTGCCGGGATGCTGCGCGACGGTTGCCCCCGAGTGCCTGGGCTCGACAGTGACGAGGGTGATGCAGTCGTGGTGGTCCCAAACCGCGATAAACGCTGTCATGTCCAGTGAGTTTGCCAGCTGGGTGAGCTCCGGCAAGGCGGCGCTCTGCAGGTTGCGTGAGACTCCCCGTGCCAGGACGGCCAGGCCCGGCCCGGGCTGGACCCGCCCGGCGTCGTCGCGCACCAGCAGCGAATGGTCTTCAAGAGTTCGCAGGATCCGGTACGCCACTGAACGGTGGACGCCCATGGCGTCGGCGAGTTCCGCGATGGTCATGGGACCGGGCGCAGCTGCCATGATCTCAAGGGCGCGAATGCCGCGCGAGAGAGTCTGGGAGGGCGAAGCCTGGACCGCCGGTCCTGCCGGGGCTGCGGCTGCGGTGGGAGTCATGGAGTCCATCCTAGATGCGCGGACCTGTTTGCTGTGTCCTTTATGGAACGTTCAGTTCAAATATCGAACTGAACCGCTGGTTCGCCGTTCACCGCAAAAATCGACCACGCCGTGTCCCGTATCACAATTTCCGTAGTACCCTACTAACTAACTGACCGTTCTGTCGGTAATCCTGAAGGCGTACGGGCAGCCTTGCTGCCCGATAAACAATGGAGTTTCAATGACCACACCTTCCAAGGTGGATACACTCGCCGGTCCCAGCACCCGGCGTGAGGAACGCAAGGTCCTCGCCGGAACCCTCGTCGGCACCACCATCGAATGGTACGACTTCTTCATCTTTGCCCAGCTGACCGCAACGCTGCTGTCACCGCTGTTCCTGGCACCGCTGAACGAGTCCAACCCGGGCCTGGCGCAGATCCTTTCCTTTGCCCTCATTGGCATCAGCTTCCTGTTCCGCCCCCTCGGCGCAGTCATCGCCGGGCACCTGGGCGACCGCCTGGGGCGGAAGGCAATGCTGGTCTTCACCCTGGTGATGATGGGCGCGGCCACTGCACTCATCGGCATGCTGCCCACGTACGCGCAGATCGGTGCATGGGCCCCGGTACTGCTGATCCTGCTGCGGGTTATCCAGGGCTTCTCGGCCGGTGGTGAATGGGGCGGCGCTGCCCTGATGGCCGTCGAGCACGCACCGGTCAACCGCCGCGGACTCTTCGGCGCCTACCCGCAGATCGGCGTGCCCGTGGGCATGATCCTTGCCACCGGCCTGCTGTTCTTCCTCAACACCGGCATGTCCAAGGAAGACTTCGCGGCCTGGGGCTGGCGTGTGCCGTTCCTGCTGTCCATCGTCCTGATCGTGGTGGGCTACCTCATCCGCCGCGCCGTTGCCGAAAGCCCGGTGTTCCAGGAGATGGCCCAGCGGAAGAAGGAGAGCAAGGCACCGCTGGGTGAGCTGGTCAGGAACCACAAGCTTCCGGTCCTGTACTCCACGCTGATCTTCATCGGAAACAATGCGGCAGGCTACCTGCTGATTGCGTTCTTCATCTCCTACGCCACCAAGACCCTGAAGATGCCCACGCCGCAGATCCTCCTGGCCACCACGCTGGCGTCCTTCGGCTGGCTGATCTTCACCCTGGTGGGCGGCTGGCTGTCCGACCGCATTGGCCGAGTCAAGACGTTCCTGATCGGCTACGCCATCGTCTTCGCCTGGATGATCCCGATGTTTGCCCTGATCGATACCAAGGACATCATGCTCTACGGCGTCGCCCTGTTCGTCCTGACGATCGGCCTGGGCCTGTCCTACGGACCCATGTCCGCCATGTACGCAGAGATGTTCCCGGCCGAAGTGCGGTACTCCGGCATCTCCATCGGATACGCCTTCGGCGCCATCCTGGGTGGTGCCTTCGCAGCGACCATCGCCGAATCCCTGCTCCAGTCCACCAAATGGACCGGCTCGATCGGCATTTACATCATGGTCCTGTGCGTGATTTCCGCCGTCGGTGTGGTGCTGGCCAAGGAGACGAAGGGCCGCCCGCTCGGCGTCAGCAGCCACCACTGATCCCACGGTCCCGTCCGCGTCCTGGCCGGGCGCGGACCCACAACACCAGCAGCCCGGACCGCGAGGTCCGGGCTGCTGGTGCGTGCGGGGCAGTTCTGACCCTGGGCCCAAATCGATCCGGGCTGCCCGGGACGTCCGTGAAGCCTAGACCGCCAGGAACGAAATGGCGGCCTGCTTGAATGCCCGGCTGGTGATGGCATTGGTATGGTTCCGGCCGGGCAGGACCAGTTGCTCCGCCATGGACCCGGCGCTGCGGGCCAGTTCGGCAAGCCTGGGCAGGGTGTGGGCCCGCTCGTCCTTGTCGCCGACCACCAGCAGCATCGGAACATGGGGGACTGCTTCGGCGGGGTCGTACGGTTCAGCCTTGATGGCCTCCACCAGTGACAGCAGCGCGAAGATGTTGTTGCTCGGCAGGAGCAGGGCCATTTTGAGCAGCTGGGCAGTGGACTCGTCACTGATGGGCGTTCCGTCTGCCAGGTAGTCCTGGGCGGCCCGGAGGTCGAACGCGGCGAGCGGATCCGAATCGTTGGGTCCGCCAAGCACCAGTCGGTGCACCAGCTCGGGCTGGGTTGCGGCGAATTCCCAGGCGAGCCGGGAGCCCAGCGAATAACCCACCACGTCCAGCCCGCTGGAAGGATCACCGTCATGCAGGGGGCGCGCGCCGGCGTCGAAAACTGCCTGCAGCAGGTCCGCCCTGATTTTGCTGGGGGAGTACGAATCGCGGTCCTCCGGCGCGCCGCTGCGGCCGTGGCCCGGCAGGTCGACGGTGATGATCCTGCGACCGGCCTCAAGCAGGGCCGACACCCAGCCGGTGTCCTCCCAGTTGAGCTTGGAGGATGAGGAAAAGCCGTGGAGCAGCAGGACCGGCCGCAGTCCGGCGTCGGAGGCGGGTTCATGGACCGCGACGTACAGCTGCGGGTCGGTCCCTTCAACGGTATGCCCCTGCTGCTGTCCGGTGTGCCTGCCGCTCATCGTGTCAGTTCCCCAATCAGGTACGGCGCCTGGGCGGGCCCGGCGCGTCGGTGCGTCTTCCTTTGAAAGGTACCCGCCACTCTACCTGTTGGCCAACCGGTTACGGCCGGCCAAACGGGCCCCGGCGGCACAGGCCAGCGCGATGCCGGCGATCAGGGCGAAGGTGCTGAAGAGCTGGACGCGGCTGTCCTCGGCGCTGAAGCCGACGGCGAAAATGAGTCCCAGCAGGACCAGGCCCGTGATGGTCAGGCCGGGGAAGCCCTTCATCCGCAGGGGAAGCGGTGTGCCGTCGCGGTCCGCCTGCCGGCGCAGGATCAGCTGGGAGACCAGCGCGCTGCCCCACACCACCAGGCACGTGGATCCCACCAGCTGGAAGAGGGCAGGCAGGATCCGTCCCGGGAACAGGAGCTCCAGGACGGTGGCGATGAAGCCGAACGCCACCGAGACGGCAACGGCGAGCAGCGGCACGCCGGCACTGTTGAGCCGGGTGAGGACCCGGGGCGCCTCTCCCCGTTGCGAGAGCGAATACACCATGCGCGACGCGCCGTAGAGGTTCGCGTTCAGGGCCGAGAGGAGTGCGACGACGGCCACGAGGGTGATGGCGGTCGAGGCGCCGGGGATCCTGGCAGCGTCCAGGACGCCGGCGAAGGGCGAAGCGAGGCCTTTGGACGTGGCCGGCAGGACGGCGGCAATGACGAAAACGGAACCAATGTAGAACACCAGGATGCGCCACACCACGGTCCGGATGGCTTGGCCGACACTGCGTTGGGGGTCCTCGGTTTCAGCTGCTGCCACCGAGACGATTTCCGTGCCGCCGAATGCGAAAATCACCACGAACAGGGCTGCCGCGACACCACCAGGGCCCTGCGGGGCAAAGTTGCCCGTGAGGTTTGCCGCGCCGGGGGAGTCGACGCCGGGCAGCAGGCCCAGGAGCAGGGCGGCGCCGACGGCCAGGAACAGGACGATGACGGCCACTTTGAGGATGGCGAACCAGAACTCGAACTCACCGAAATTCCGGACGCCGGCCAGATTGATGCCGGTAAAGACCACCATGAAAAGCAGTGTCAGCGCCCAGACCGGCACCACGGGCCAGACGGAGAACAGCAGTCCCGCGGCGCCCAGGGCCTCAGCGGCAATGACCACCACTAGCTGCAGCCACCACAGCCATCCGATGGTGGCCCCCGCCGTCCGGCCCAGGGCCCGCTCGGCGTATACCGAGAAAGCGCCGCTGGCCGGGTTGGCAGCGGCCATCTCGCCCAGCGCCCACATCACCAGGATGATCAGTGTTCCGGCTACGAGATAGGAGACGAGTACCGCAGGTCCAGCTGCCTGGACACCGGCGCCGGACCCCAGGAACAGCCCCGCGCCGATGGCGCTGCCCAACCCCATCATGGTGAGCTGGCGCGGCTTCATGCTGTGGCCGGCTGCGGCGTTCGTGGGGATGGCGGCGGACGTGGTCCGGCCAGACTTCGTCGTCATGGGGGCAATGCACCTTCTGGGGGCTGGTGGGTGGGGCGGCCCGCTGGGGGGGGGGCCGGGGTCCTCGTGGGACCTTTTGAATTTACCGCCTCCGGAACGCGCCCGGAAACGACGGCAGGAAGGAAGGGGGTGGAACGCCGGCAAAACCGTTTCCTTTCGCGCCGCCCGTGGCAACAGGCGGAGGCCGCAGAAATATTTCCATTTCGGGTGTGCGGGGTCTTAGAATTAGTTTTGGTCAAGATGACCATAACTAAGCGAAGAGGGCGCCCGGGGGGCGGTCGACGGTGACGGAAGGCGGTGAACCGGGTGTACTACAGTTCGGCGAACGTCTCCGAGCGCCAGGCGGCGCCGCCGTCGCTGGCCATTTCCACGGTGATATTCGCACTCCGGCCCAGCGAGTCCTCAGGCCGGCCCACGTTGTGGCTTCCCCTGGTACGCCGCATCCGGGAGCCCTTTAAGGGACTGTGGGCCCTGCCGGGCGGACCTCTCCGCCACGACGAGTCGCTCCAAAGCGCCGCGGCCAGGAACCTGCAGGAGACCACCGGCCTCGCGCCCCGCTACCTGGAACAGCTGTATGCCTTCGGCGGCCTGCACCGCTCACCCACCCAGCGGGTGGTGTCGATCGTCTACTGGGCGCTGGTCCAGCCCACGGAAGCTGCGCTCGCCGACGAATCCGAAAACGTGAGGTGGTTCCGGGCCGACCGCCTGGGCGAGCTCGCCTTCGACCACAACGCAATCGTGGACTACGCCCTGGGACGCCTGCGGAACAAGCTGGCCTACGGCTCGGTGGCCTACCACCTGCTGGGCGAGTACTTCACGCTGGCCCAGGTCCGCGAAGTCTACGAAGCCGTCCTGGACCGGCAACTGGACCCGGCCAACTTCCGCCGGCAGCTCAAATCGACTCCGGAAATCGAAGAAACCGGGGAATACCTCCAGGGCGGCAAGCACCGCCCGCCACGCCTCTACCGCTACACCGGCCGGCCCGGCCTTGACCCAGACAACAGGAGCACACCATGAGCAGCGTCAACACGGCAATCCAGCTGATCACGCGCGAACAGGCCGAGAAGGGCGCCGCCGCTAAAGGCAGCACCTGCAGCCCGGCGCTGGCCAAGGGCCCGTGGGACTACGACCTGGCCGAGGCACTCGCCGGTGTTCCCGCCTACGGCCCGGGCGCCTCCAGCGCGGACCCCGCCCCGGCGTCCACCCCGCGCCAGGGCCAGCTGCCCGATGAGTACAAGCTGGCCAGTGACGCCGAACTCGGCGAACGGATCAAGGCGGCCAAGGCAACCCTGGGCGGCCGCGCCGTCATCCTTGGGCATTTCTACCAGCGCGACGAGGTCATCCAGTACGCGGACTTCGTCGGGGACTCCTTCCAGCTCGCCAACGCCGCGCTCACCAGGCCGGAAGCGGAAGCCATCATCTTCTGCGGCGTCCATTTCATGGCCGAAACCGCTGACATCCTTTCCACCCCGGAGCAGGCAGTCATCCTGCCGAACCTGGCCGCCGGATGCTCCATGGCCGACATGGCCGACGCGGATTCCGTGGAGGAGTGCTGGGAACAGCTCGAGGAGATCTTCGGCACCGAGCCCGACGCCGGGGGCCGGGTCCCGGTCATTCCCGTCACCTACATGAACTCCTCCGCAGCCCTGAAGGCGTTCTGCGGTGAACACGGCGGCATCGTCTGCACCTCCTCGAATGCCAGGACGGTCCTGGAGTGGGCGTTCCAGCGCGGCCAGCGGGTCCTGTTCTTCCCCGACCAGCACCTGGGACGCAACACGGCCAAGGCCCTGGGCGTGTCCCTGGACCAGATGCCCATGTGGAACCCGCGGAAGGACCTGGGCGGCAATGACGAGCAGGCGCTCCTGGACTCCCGCGTGATCCTCTGGCACGGGTTCTGCTCCGTCCACAAACGCTTCAGCGTGGCGCAGATCGAAAAGGCCCGGGCCGACTTCCCCGGCGTGCAGGTCATCGTGCACCCCGAATGCCCCATGGAGGTGGTGGATGCAGCGGATTCCGCCGGCTCCACCGACTTCATCAAGAAGGCCATCGCCGCCGCCACCGGGCCCACCACGTTCGCCATCGGTACGGAAATCAACATGGTCAACCGGCTTGCCGCCGAGTACCCGCAGCACACCATCTTCTGCCTGGACCCGGTGATCTGCCCCTGCTCCACCATGTACCGCATCCACCCCGGCTACCTCGCCTGGGTCCTGGAGGAACTGGTGGCCGGCCGCGTGGTCAACCGCATCACTGTGGACCACAACGTGCAGGCCAACGCCAGGACGGCGCTCGAGCGCATGCTCGCCGCGAGGCCGTAATGGCGCGCCGGCTGGCCGTCGTCGGAAGCGGCATCGCGGGCCTTTACGCTGCCCTGCTTGCCACCGATGCCGGCGCGGACGTGGTGCTGCTGACCAAAGGCGCGCTGGACCAGAGCAACACCTGGTACGCGCAGGGCGGCATCTCCGCCGTCCTCGCCGAACCTGCCCCGGGAGATACCGTTGACGCGCACATCGCCGACACCCTGCGTGCCGGGGCCGGGCACTGCAACGAGGCCGCGGTCCGGCTGATGTGCACGGAGGCGCGGCGGGACATCGCCGGCCTGCAGCGCTACGGCGTTGCCTTCGATGGGGGGCAGGCCGGGGAGGGAACGGCTGGGGCCACGTACGACGCCGGCGGCCCGGCCCTTGGGCTCGAAGCAGCCCACAGTGCCCCGCGGATCCTGCACGCAGGAGGAGACGCCACGGGTGCCCGCGTCGCCGGCGCGCTGATCCAGGCCGTCCTTTCCCGCAGGGACGCGGGAAAGCTCACCATCCTCACGCACACCCTGGTCACCGCCCTGGTGGCCCGGGACGGGCAGGTGGCCGGAGTCAGGTACCTCCAGGACGGCCGGCCAGCGCAGCTGGACGCGGATGCCGTCCTGCTCGCCACCGGGGGAGCAGGCCAACTGTTTTCCCAGACCACCAACCCCGCCGTTGCCACCGCCGACGGACTCGCGCTCGCCGTCCGCGCCGGAGCGGCAGTGGCAGACCTTGAGTTCTTCCAGTTCCACCCCACCTGCCTGGTCAGCTCCGCCACAGCACATCCGGCCCGGCTGGACGGACCACTGCTGATCTCCGAAGCCGTCCGCGGCGAAGGCGCCGTCCTACTGGACTCCGGCGGACGCCGCTTCATGCAGGCCTACCATCCCGATGCCGAACTGGCGCCACGGGACGTGGTCTCCCGCAGCATCGCCCTCCACCTGGCCAAGCTGGGTGATCCCACCGGGCACGTCTACCTCGACGCCCGGGGCCTTGAGCGGGCCCGTGGCAAGGGTTTCCTTCACCAGAGGTTTCCCACCCTCACCCGCAAAACCCTCGACGCCGGCATCGACTGGACCCGCGAACTGGTCCCCGTTGCCCCGGCTGCGCACTACTGGATGGGCGGGGTAACCACGGACCTCAACGCCCGCACCAGCGTCCCCGGCCTCTACGCGGCCGGCGAGGTTGCGTGCACCGGTGTCCAAGGGGCTAACCGGCTGGCCAGCAATTCCCTCCTTGAGGGGCTCGTCTTCGGCCGCCGCGCTGTTGAAGACTTCCTCTTAGGTACTCCTGCTTGGGGCTCGCCTGACGGCGCGACGGACGGACTGGACATAACCCGCGGGAGTCGGCTGTCCAGCTTCGGTGGAGATGGGGGTCTGGATACTGCCTTCTCCCGGGACGCTCTTCGCCGCCTCATGACCTCGCACGCCGGGGTCCTGCGGTCCGGCGAATTGTTGGCTGAGGCTGCTTCCACTCTTGACCGGTGGGCCGCCGTCGTCCGTCCTGATCTGGAAGGCGCTGCTGACCCTGTTGCCTGCGAGGACCGGAACCTCCTGTTGGCCGCGCAGCTGCTGGTCAGCGCCGCCCTGAACCGGACCGAATCCCTGGGGGCGCATTACCGCAGCGATGAACCCGTCGAAACTGCCCACCTGTCTTCCCACCGCCCGAAAGCGAGCCTGCTCCATGACTGACCCCGCCGTGATCGACCAGGCAAAGCCCCTGCGCCCCGCGTTGGACCTGACCCTGCCGCCCGCCCCCGTCAGGGACATCCTGGAGCGGGCCTTCGCCGAGGACGCCCCTTCCGGCGACATCACCTCGCAGCTGCTCATCCCCGCCGGCGCCCGCGCCACCGCCGTCCTGAACGCCCGCGTGGCGGGCGTCCTGAGCGGAGCCACCGTCTTCCGCGACGCCATGCAGCTGGTGGACCCCGCTACGCAGGTGGATCTGCTGGTGGCGGATGGGGAAACGTTCGACGCCGGCACGCACCTCGCGCGGGTCACCGGCACCGCCCGCTCGGTGCTGCTGGCGGAACGCGTGGCGCTGAACCTGGTCCAGCGGATGTCCGCCATCGCCACGAAGACCGCCGAATTCGTGCGGCTCGCCGAAGGTACCCGGGCCCGCATCACGGATACGCGCAAGACCACCCCCGGCCTGCGCATCCTGGAACGGTTCGCAGTCCGATGCGGCGGCGGTGCAAACCACCGGTACAGCCTCTCCGATGCCGTGCTGGCCAAGGACAACCACCTCGCCGTGATGACAGGCGGGGACCCGGCCAAGCTCACGGCCCTCCTTCTGGCCGCCAAGGCGCAGCTGGGACACACCACCCACTTCGAAGTCGAAGTGGACCGCATGGACCAGATCGAACCCGTGCTGGCAGCCGGCGTGGACACCATCATGCTGGACAACTTCAGCATCGACGAACTCAAGGCCGGGGTGGCCCTCGTCGCCGGCCGGGCCCGGGTGGAGGCAAGCGGGAACGTGAACTCCGGAACGGTCGCGGCCATTGCGGCCACCGGTGTGGACGTCATCTCCGTGGGCGCACTCACCCACTCCGTGGCCGCGCTGGATCTGGGCCTTGACGTCGAACTGGCCGCCCGGTGACCCTGCCATGATCTTCCTTGACGCCGCCGCCACCACCCCGGTCCGCCGTGAAGTGCTGGACGCCATGTGGCCCTACCTCACCGGTGGCTTCGGCAACCCCTCCAGCCACCACACCCTCGGTGAAGCGGCGGCTGCGGCCCTGGCACAGGCGCGGAGGACGGTAGCAGACGTCCTTGGCTGCCGGCCCGGAGAAGTGGTGTTCACCTCCGGCGGAACCGAAGCGGACAACCTCGCCGTCAAAGGCGTAGCCTTGGCCCGGCAGGCCGCAAACCCGCTGCTGGACCGGGTGGTGATCAGCGCCGTCGAACACCCGGCAGTGGAGGAATCCGCCCGGTACCTGGAACGCTTCCACGGCTTCTCCGTTGACGTGGTGCCCGTGGATTCAACCGGGCGGGTGACGCCCGAAGCACTCGCCGGGGCGCTTCGCCCGGAAACGGCGCTGGTGAGCATCATGTACGCCAACAACGAGGTCGGCACCATCCAGCCCATCGCCGCTCTGGCCGACGCGGCCCGCGCCCACGGCATCCCTTTCCACACCGACGCCGTCCAGGCCGCCGGCTGGCTGCCGCTCGACACCCGCCCGCTGGGGGTGGATGCGATGAGCATCTCGGGGCACAAGCTGGGGGCGCCCAAGGGCTGCGGCCTGCTGTTTGTCCGGAGCCGTACGCGCCTGGAACCGGTCATCCATGGCGGCGGCCAGGAGCGGGGTCGCCGGTCCGGGACCGAAAACGTTGCCGGCGCGGTGGGGCTGGCCACCGCCCTTACGCTTGCCCGGGACCGCCAGGCAGGGGAGCAGGCAAGGGTTGCCGCGCTGCGGGACCGGTTCATTGCTGCCGTGCTGGCAGGAGTGCCGGACGCCGTCCTCACCGGGCACCCGTCCGAACGGCTGCCGTCAGTGGCCTCGTTTTGCTTCCCCGGAACCAGCGGCGAATCGGTGCTTTTGGAGCTCGAACGCCGCGGCGTGGTCTGCTCCAGCGGCTCGGCATGCGCCGCCGGCTCAGACGCGCCGTCGGCCGTGCTCACAGCCATGGGTGTTCCGGCCGAGGTGGCCCAGACGGCGGTCCGCTTCAGCTTCGACGCTGCCGTCACGCGGGAGGACCTCGACGCCGCCGCAGCTGCCGTCCAGGCGGCTGTCGCCGGCATCAGGAACCTGGGCGCCGGCCAGGGCCGGTAGCCCTCCCGCCGTCCGGAGTCCCCAGGTCCGGTGCCCTAGCGGTGCCGTGCCCGGCGGAAGATCCAGTGCCGCAGCATGCTGAAGCGCACCGCGGTGGCCAGGAAACCGGAGAGCGTGGTGGCAACCAGTTCGTCACCCACGCTGGCGTCCGGGTTGAACCAGTGCAGCACTCCGAGGCTGCTGCCGGTAATCACCAAGGCCACGGCAATCACCACGACGCCGTTGAGGTGGTCGCGGAAACGGCGTTGTTCGCCGGTGATCTTGAACGTCAGCCGGCGGTTCAGTGCGGTGTTCAGCAGCGACGTCAGGACCAGTGCCACGGCGTTGGCCAGCTGGGCGCCGAGCCACGGGCGCAGCAGCGCGTAAAGCCCCAGGGACGCCGCGGTGCAGATGACCCCGACGCCGGAAAAACGCAGCAACTGCCGGATGACCGGAAAGCGCAGCACACCACGGTAGTGCTTGGTGGCGGGAAATTGCCGGGACGCTGTTTCCGTGACGGCGGGAGCGGACAGGCCTTCCCTCACGCGGTATTACCGGTAACGGCCGGCATTAATACAGCTCGCCCACGGGGATGTCCACTGCAAGCCGGTTGGATGGCCCGGGCAGCGGACAGGCCCATGCCTCGTTATAGGCGCAGGAGGGGTTGTAGGCGAAGTTGAAGTCCAGGACGAACATGGCATCCGGCCCGGACCCTTGGACCCCTTGGAATGCGCCCTTGATCGTGTCCAGCAGGTAGCGCCCCGCCCCGTAGCTGCCGCCCGGCTGGCCCGCCGTGGCATCGCGGAACGGAACGAAGATTCCGCCCCCGTATCCGTGGATTTTCCACACCCCCAGCTGGCCCATCTCGGGAAGGTCGAAGGTGCCAAGCCGCACGAGGTTCACCACGCCGTCGGTCCCGGTGTCCACGCTCAGCTCCCGGCCCGCGCCTTCCTTGGTGAGCGGGACGTGGAACCGGTAGATGGGGTCATAGTCCGCGGTCTTCAGGCCGGAAAAGCGGGCCTTGTCCGCTGCGGTCAGCGCCGAAGCCGGATGAGTGGCGAACATCAGGTCCCGCTGGTGGCGCCAGTAAGAGTGGGCCTCGGACGGGTTATCCGCGGAGATCCGGCGGACGTTGTCGTAAAGCGCAAAGGTCCGCAGCCGCCAATCGACGATGTCCAGGGCCGAAATGTCCGCGGGGTTCTCTTCGGCTGCGCCGTGCTGCTCTTGCGACATAACCTCCAGCCTAGTCCCAGCCCGGAGTGGCAAATGCCCGACGGCGACACGCCTGCGCCCGCACCGCGGCCGGCGGCAGGGGGACGGTCCGGCCGGGGGACGGCGTCAGGTGCCGGAAACACCGCCACGGCAGGCGGGAAAGAGAGGAAAGGCGCCGTTAGGCTGGCGTCATGACAGGTGCGCCACTGAAGTCTGTTCTTTCCGGTATCTCCCTCGCGGCTGCAGCGGTCCTGCTGGCAGCGTGTTCCGGGCCGCAGGCAGCCGGCCCAGGATGGACGGCTCAGCCGGACCCTTCTGCGGTGCCGGTATCCGGAACAGCCACGTCCGGAACAGCCCCGCCGGCCGGGGCCACGTCACCGTCTCCGACCGCCTCCGGCGAGCCGCAGCCGGTGCCCACTGCAACGTCTTGGAAGACCTTCTCCGACCCCGCAGGAACCGTCAGCTTCGACCTCCCGGTGGACTGGATCGCCCAGTCCGTGGCCACGGAGGAAGGCGTCCTTCCCGGCGGACTGAAGGTTGACGTGAAGAGGCCCGACGGGACCTTCATGGCTTCGCTCCGGACGGGACTGCCGTCGTCGTCCGTTGACTGCCCGGACGCCGCACAGCACCCGTACACCGTGATCAGCAGCGTGCCCTTCGACCTCGCCGCGCAGGACGGGGAGGGAACCATCCCGCCCCGCATGGTCTTCCGGGTGATCCAGGGTTACCGCTATTTCGGTTCCTACGGCATCACCAACCTGGTGGGTGGCACCGACGGGAAGGCGTGCGAGCTGCGCAACGTGGTGCGTGGGCCGGCCGGGAAGGGCGACTACTCGTTTGGGGACCTCGTGGCCCTCAAAGCCTTTGCTCCGGATGAAAAGGTGGCCCCGGCAAAGGCGTTCGACACCCTGGGCCAGGCGGCCCAGTACGTCAACGGGAGCCCTGACTTCGCCAATGTGCAGCGGATGCTAATGTCGCTGAAGGTCAAAAACTAGTCGCGCTGCCCGCGGCCCACCAGGTGACGGGGCGCCGACTTGCCTTCCACCCCCCAACACCCCCGGAGATTCATGGAACGCTCTGTTTCCGCCCGCCTCGCCTTCAGGACCATCGCCAACACCAAGGTGGCCATGGCCGTCGCCGTGGCGAGGAACAGCGGCTACTCATCCTTTGCGGAGTCCCTGTCCGTGACGGCGGGGGGAGCGGAGGTTCCCCTCAAGGAGATATCGGACCACCACGGGGGCCGGTTCCACTACATGGAATTCGCCGAACCCACCGAAGTCACGGTGGAATATTCGGCCACGGTGGCCGGCCGCGCCGTGCCCGAAGAAGCGGACCTGGCCGACCGCATCCGCTATGTACGCCCCAGCCGGTATGCAGAGTCTGACAGGCTGCTGCCGACGGCCTATGCGGAATTCGGCGGAGTCCACGGGGCGGACCTGGTGCATGCCGTCCGCGACTGGGTCAACGGCGAGCTGCGGTACATCAGCGGCTCCTCCCGTGGCACGGATGGCGCGGTGGAGACGCTCCTGAGCAGGCGGGGCGTTTGCCGGGACTTCGCGCACCTGGCCATCGCCCTGCTGCGGTCCAAGGACATCCCGGCCCGCCTCGCGGCTGTCTACGCCCCCGGCCTGAGTCCCATGGATTTCCACGCCGTGGCGGAAGCCCATGTGGAGGGTGCGTGGCACGTCATCGACCCCACGGGGCTTGCCCCGCGGGAGTCGATGCTGCGCATTACTGCCGGCCGTGATTCGTCGGATACGGCTTTCCTTTCCACGGTGGGCGGAAGCCTGGTTTTGAACCAGCTGCGCGTGACCGCAGTGGTGGACGGGGACCTTCCGGCTGAGGACCCCGCCCGGCTGGTGCAGCTGGGCTAGCGCTTCCCCAGCGAGTTCCGCAGCTTGTCGGTAAGCCGCATGAGCTCTTTCTGCTCGGCGGCCGTCAGTGCCGGTCCCACCAGTGCCGAGATGTCCCGGACATGCTCGCGGCCAATTTCCTTCTGGAGTTCGCGGCCCTCGTCCGTCAGCTTGAGCAGCACGCCGCGGCCGTCCTCCGGCGCCGGCATCCGGGCCACGAGGCCGCGCTTCTCGAGCCGCTCCACCAGCCGGCTCAGGCTGGACTGGCTCAACAGGACGTTATCGTTGAGCTCGTTGAGCCGCAGCCAGCCGGACGGGCAGCGGGAAAGCGTGAACAGGACGTCGTACTCGTTCACCGCAAGCTTCCGGAATGCGGGCCCTGACTGCAGCTTCCGCATGACGGCTACCTGCGCCCGGAACAGCGATTCCCAGGTCTCCGCCGCCAGCCGCACCGGCGATTCCTGTCCTCCGGCAGCCATTACGCCACCGGGGTTGAAGTGCCGGCATCCTGCGACGCCAGCAGGGCGGCCACGCGGCCTGCGTGGGTGGGCGGTTCCGGAACGTGCGCAGGCTTCAGCGCTGCGTACTCCTTCCGGAGGACCGGCAGCACTTCCTCGCCGAACAGGTCCAGCTGCTCCAGGACGGTCTTGAGCGGCAGGCCGGCGTGGTCAATAAGGAACAGCTGGCGCTGGTAGTCACCGAAGTACTCGCGGAAGGCCAGGGTCTTCTCGATGACTTCCTGCGGGCTGCCCACGGTCAGCGGTGTCTGCGAGGTGAAGTCCTCCAGCGACGGGCCATGGCCGTAGACCGGGGCGTTGTCAAAGTAGGGGCGGAATTCCTTCACCGCATCCTGGGAGTTCTTGCGCATGAAGAACTGTCCGCCGAGTCCCACAATTGCCTGGTCGGCCTTGCCGTGGCCGTAGTGCTCGTACCGCTCCCGGTAGAGGCCGATCAGCTGCTGGTAGTGCTCCTTGGGCCAGAAGATGTTGTTGGCGAAGAAGCCGTCACCAAAGTACGCGGCCACCTCGGCGATCTGCGGCGTGCGGATGGAACCGTGCCAGACGAAGGGAGCCACGCCGTCCAGCGGACGGGGGGTGGAGGTGAAGTTCTGCAGCGGTGTGCGGAACTTGCCGGACCAGTTCACGGTGTCCTCGTCCCACAGCTTGCGCAGGAGGCTGTAGTTCTCGATGGCCAGCTCCACGCCGTCCTGGATGTTCTTGCCGAACCACGGGTAGACCGGCGCGGTGTTGCCGCGGCCCAGGACCAGGTCGACGCGGCCGTCAGCCAGGTGCTGGAGCATGGCGAAGTCCTCGGCGATCTTCACCGGGTCATTGGTGGTGATCAGCGTGGTGGCCGTGGAGAGGATGATGCGTTCGGTCTGCGCCGCGATGTAGGCCAGCGTGGTGGTGGGGGAGGAGGAAAAGAACGGCCGGTTGTGGTGCTCGCCGATCGCGTAGACATCCATGCCGATTTCCTCGACTTTTTTGGCGATGGCCACCGAGGCCTTGATGCGCTCGTGCTCGGTGGGGGTACGGCCTGTGGTGGGGTCCGTGGTGATGTCGCTGACGCTGAAAACACCGATCTGCATGACGTGCCTTTCCGTTCCTGGACTTGCTGGGCTTGGTTCCAGTGTAGACCAATTTAGATGCATTTGCATCTATTGCCTTCTGTAACACCCCGCCCCGGGGATTATTCCATCTCGGGGAACGCGTGCCCGGACGCAGCGATGCCCGCACCACGGGGTGGTGCGGGCATCGCAGGAACGCAGGCCCTATTCGGCACCGCCGGGGGCCGCCCGGCGCCCGCTGACCTTGGGAACCTGGCCGGTGGTCCAGTCCCTGAACTCGGCGTCGATGTCCGAACCGGGTCCACCCTCAGGGCGGGCCTGCAGGTCCCGCAGAAGCGCCTTCTTTTCCCGCCGGCCTTCCACCAGCCGGTAGAGCACGGGAACCAGGACCAGGGTCAGGGCCGTGGAAGACACCAGGCCGCCAATCACCACCACCGCCAACGGCTGGGAAATGAACCCGCCGCCGCCCGTGAGGCCCAGTGCCATGGGGGTCAGGGCGAAGACCGTTGCCAGTGCCGTCATGAGGATGGGCCGGAGGCGCTGCCGGGCGCCGTTCGTGATGGCATCCGCCACGTTCATGCCGGGCCGGCCGTCGCGGGGCTGCCGGTACTGGTTGATCAGGTCGATCAGCACGATCGCGTTGGTAACCACGATTCCCACCAGCATCAGCATGCCGATCAGTGACGGCAGTCCCAGCGGAACCCCGGTGAGCAGCAGCAGGGCCACGGCACCGGTGGCCGCGAACGGAACCGAGACCAGCAGGATCAACGGCTGCACGAGGGACTTGAAGGTGGCCACCATGATCACATACACGATGGCGATGGCCGCCAGCAGGGCCAGGCCAAGTTGCCGGAAGGATTCGGCCTGCTGGGTGGTGGCACCACCGATAGTGGCAGTGACCCCCGGCGGAAGCTGGACGTCAGCGAGGCGCTTTTGGACTTCGGTGTTCACGGCGCCCAGGTTGGAGCCCGACGGCGTGATGGACACCTTGGCGGTACGCTCGCCATTGCTGGCGGTGATGGAGACGGGGACGTCCACCTGCTCGACGGCGGCGATGCTTCCCAGCGTGACCGGCCGGCCGGCCGCCGGAAGCGGGATATTCCGGACGGCGTCGATGCTGGTGAACTTGGTGCCCTGGCCAATGCGGACGGGGAAGTCATTGGTGTCGATCCGGACCGTGCCTGCCGGGATGGGGCTGATCGTGGAGGCCAGCACGCCGGCCACCTGCTCCTCGTTCAGGCCGGCCGCCGCGGCCTTGGCCCGGTCCACCTTGACCTGCACCACCGGGTTGCTGGCAGCCAGGTTGCTGGCCACCTCGCTGGTGCCGGGCACCCCAGTCATGGCAGCAACCATGGTGTCGCTGGCCGACTGCAGGTCCGCGCTGGTGGCAGCCTTCAGCGTAATGTCCACGCTGGACGAGGTGCCGAAGCCGCCCTGCTGGGTTCCCACGGAGATCTTTCCGGAATCAGGCACCTTGGCCAGCTCGGTCCGCACGGTGTCCTGGAGCCTTTCCTGGTTGGCCTTTTCGTCGGTCACCACCGTGAACGTCGAGTTGGAGGAGCCGGTGGAGGTCAGTGCGGCGAAGCCGGCCTGGGCATTGCCGGACGTGACCTGGACATCCTTGATGCCGTCGAGGCCCCGCAGCACGCCTTCGAGGCGGATGGCCGCCGCGCTGGTGTCGGCCAGGCTGGTTCCGGCCGGCAGTACCTGGCGCACGGTCAGGCTGTTTTGCCCGGAATTTCCCAGGAGGTTGGTGGCCAGCAGCGGGGTCATGGCACCGGTGGCTCCGAGCACCAGGACAGCCGCCACCAGGGTGATGACGGGGTGCTTCTGCGTGGACCGGAGGATGGGCAGGTAGCCGCGCTGCAGCCGGCTGCGCTGCTCGGCGTCGTGGGCCCTTGCCTTGGCCTCGTCGGCAATGCGCCGCGCCTCGGGGGATCCTGCGGCCGCGCCGGCGGGGCCGCCCTTGGGGTTCTTCAGGAACCAGTAGGCCAGCACCGGGACGATGGTCAGCGAGACCAGCAGCGATGCCAGCAGCGCCATGGTGACCGTCAGGGCGAACGGCCGGAACAGTTCGCCTGCCAGTTCGCCCACGAAGGCGATGGGCAGGAACACCGCCACCGTGGTCAGGGTCGAGGCGGTGATGGCCCCGGCAACTTCCCTGATGGCGGTGAGGATCGCCGTCGACTTTTCCTCGCCGTAACTGAGGTGCCGCTTGATGTTCTCAATGACCACGATCGAGTCGTCCACCACGCGCCCGATCGCGATGGTGAGGGCGCCCAGCGTCAGGATGTTCAGCGAGTAGCCGGTGGCCGACAGGCCGATGAAGGTGATGAGCAGGGACAACGGAATCGAGATGGCCGTGACCAGCGTGGACCGTGCCGACATCAGGAAGAGCAGGATGATGGCGACGGCGAATCCCAGTCCCAGGAGGCCTTCGGTGGTGAGGTCCTTGATGGACTTTTCGATGAACGGGGCCTGGTCGAAGACGGGCGTGAACTTTGCGTTCGATCCCAGCTCTGCCTCCAGGTTGTTCAGCGAGTCCCGGACCGCGTGCGAGATCCCTACCGTGTCGCCCTCGGGCTTCTTGGTCACGGAGACGGCGAGCGTCTCGGCGCCGTTGGTCCGGGTGATGGAGGTGCGCTCATCGTCCTTGAGGGAGACGTCGGCAACGGAGCCGATGGTCGCTGCGTTCTTTGCTCCTGCCAGCGGCAGGGCCTTGATGGCGTCGAGTGAATCCACCGGGCTGCCGATCTGCAGCGAGAGGGTCTTGCCCTGGTCCTGGAGTGTTCCGGCCGGAACCAGGGCGCCGTTGTTGGACAGGGCGTCGCGGATGGCGGTGACGCCTACCCCCGCCGCTGCCATGGCGTCGGTGCGGGGGAGGATCTCGATGTGCTGGGAGGCGCCGCCCGTGACGTCGGCGCTCCGGACGCCGTCGATCTTCTGCAGCCTGGGAACGCTGAGGCGCTGCAGGTCCGCGTTCAGTTCACTGAGCGGCTTGTCCGACGAGACGGCGAGGAAAACAATGGGGAAGTCGCTGATGCTGCCGGCGATGGCCTGCGGCTGGACGTCGCTGGGCAGGGTCCGTTTGGCGTTGGAGATGGCCCGGTCGATCTGGTTCCGGGCCCGGTCCAGGTTCGATCCGTAGGTGAACACCATGGTGATCTGGCTGACGCCGGTCCGCGACGTGGAGGAGGTGGATTCCAGCCCCTCCACGCCGTTCAGCGCCTTTTCCAGGGGGCCGCTGACCTGTTTGTCCACCACTTCGGGGGATGCCCCCGGCATGGAACTGAGCACGGTGATCTGCGGGAACTCGATCGAAGGGATGAGCTCCTGCTTCAGCGACGACATGGTGATCACGCCGAACACCGAGGCGAAGACGGTGATCAGCGCGATCAGGGCCCGGTTCGCCAGGGAAAGGTGCGCCAACCGGAACATGGGTGGTCTCCTGGGGTCTAAGTGACTGGTACATGCCCTGGGGGTGCCAGCCGCTGGCCCCGGCAGGGTCAGCGGCTGGCGGAAACGCTCTCCAGCTGGAGGGACTTGGCCGTGGCCCGTTCCAGTTCCGCGGCGAGGTCCGGATTCTCATCCAGCTTCACCCCATAGCCGGGCATCATGTCCTTGAGCTTGGACTGCCAGCCCTTGAAGTTCTTGGGGAACGTCTTCTGGAGCAGCTCGATCATGATGGGGACAGCGGTGGACGCCCCCGGCGAAGCGCCCAGGAGCGCACCGATGGAGCCGTCGCGGCCGGCAATCACTTCAGTGCCGAACTGGAGGATGCCGCCCTTTTGCGGGTCTTTCTTGATGATCTGTACACGCTGGCCGGCGGTGATGAGTTCCCAGTCGCTGCCCTTTGCCTCCGGGTAGTACTCGCGCAGTGCCTCCACCTTCTGGTCGTGGCGCTTGACCACTTCCTTGACCAGGTAGGCGGTGAGGTCCATGTTGTCCTTGGCAACGGCGAGCATCGGAATGATGTTGCCGGGGCGGATGGACAGGGGCAGGTCCAGGTACGAGCCGTTCTTCAGGAAGTTGGTGGAGAAGCCTGCATACGGGCCGAACAGGAGCGAGCGCTTCCCGTTGACGTAGCGGGTATCCAGGTGCGGAACGGACATGGGCGGCGCACCCACGGAGGCCTGGCCGTAGACCTTGGCGCTGTGCTGGGCGGCGATGGTCTCGTCCGTGCAGCGGAAGAACTGGCCGGAGACGGGAAACCCGCCGTAGCCCTTGCTTTCGGGGATGCCGGAGGCCTGAAGCAGGTGCAGGGCGCCGCCGCCGGCGCCGACAAAGACGAATTTGGCGTGGATCTTGCCGTGCTCGCCCGACTTGGGGTACTTCAGCGCCAGGTCCCAGCCGCCGTCGGACGCGCGGGAGATCCCGGTAACGTCGTGGCCGTAGTTGATTTCGACGCCGTTGTTACCAAGGTACGTGGTCAGTTCACGGGTCAGTGCGCCGAAGTCGACGTCGGTGCCCTCGGCCGCGCGGGTGGCCGCAATGCGCTGCTGGGGGTCGCGGCCCTTGACGATCAGCGGTGCCCATTTGGCGATCTGGGCGTGGTCCTCTGAGTACTCCATGCTCCGGAACAACGGGTGGGGCTTCAGTGCCTCGTACCGGGTCTTCAGGAAGCGGGTGTGGTCTTCGCCG
This sequence comes from Pseudarthrobacter sp. CC12, assembly GCF_039907755.1. Classification (NCBI taxonomy): domain Bacteria; kingdom Bacillati; phylum Actinomycetota; class Actinomycetes; order Micrococcales; family Micrococcaceae; genus Pseudarthrobacter; species Pseudarthrobacter sp. CC12. Next base: position 84,838 of record NZ_JARDJH010000007.1, read on the forward strand.
ATCACGAAGCTCATGTGCGGGACGGTGTTGATGAAGCCCTTGGGCGAACCAATCAGGCTGTTGTCCACCAGGTGGGACCAGAACTGGCGGGAAAGCTGGAACTGTTCGTTGATGAGCAGCGCCTTGGCGGGGCTGACCGAGCCGTCTTTGGCCGCGGGCGAGTAGTTCAGTTCGCAGAGGGCGGCGTGGCCCGTTCCTGCGTTGTTCCAGGGGTCCGAGCTTTCCAGGCCGGGCTGGTCCAGCCGCTCGAACAGGGAGATGGTCCAGTCCGGCTCCAACTGCTTGAGGAATGCCCCCAGCGTGGCGCTCATGATGCCGCCGCCTATCAGGACAACGTCGGCGTGTGGGGTCTTGGAAATGAAGGTCACGATCAGTCTCCGATTGCAGCGGCTCTGGCTGTCACAGAATATCCCCGCCCGGCCCTCTTACTGAAATTGGCCCGGGCCGTCAAGGCTTTAGCTGCACCTTCGTGAAAACTTCATTTAAGACAGGCGACGCCGGGTAGCTGAGCACGCGGTCCGAGAGTGCAAGTGCGGAGATGGGGAAGGCGATGGGAACAGCCGGCACCGTCGCGGCGATCTGGGTGTTGATGGTGTGATAAAGGTCATCCCGCTCCTTCCCTTCAGGAAGCCCGCGTGCCCGGTTGATCTTCGAGAAGACCTGGGGATCCTGGTACCCGAACTCGCCGTTCTTCTCCCCGAAGAGTGGCCCGACGAAGTTGTCCGCGTCCGAATAGGACCCGTTCCAGCCAAGGATGTGGAGGGCATGGTCGCCGGCAGACTGGACCTTCTGGAGGTAGCCGTTGGACCAGTCAACGGGCACGGGCCTGATGTTGAAGCCGACGGCGGTGAGCTGCCGGCTGAGTTCGGCGTACACCTTTTCGGGCGTGGGCAGGTACGGGCGGGTGACGTTGAGGGGGTAATAGAACTTCAGTTCTTCCCCGGCGTAGCCGCCCTCCTTCAGGTAGTCCTTTGCCTTGGCAGGATCGTGCCCGAGTTCAGGTGCGTCGTTGTTGAACCCGCTGATCTTGGGCGGAACAAACTGTGTGGCCTTGGCGGTGTTGTCGATAAAGAACTTCCGGATCAACGTCTCCTTGTCGATCGCAAGCTCCACCGCCTGCCGGATCTTCTGGTTCTGGAGGATCGGGATGTCCTGGTTCAAGCCCACGTACATCACCGAGAAGGGGTCGCGCTGCACAATCTGCTTGCCGCGCTTGACCAGCTGGTCGAAGTTCCCCACGGTCACGGCGTCGTAGCCATCAATCTTGCCGTCCAGCAGTGCCTGCAGGCGGGTCTGGGGGTGGTTGTAGGCCAGGAAGTTGATGGTGGCGATCTGGCCGCGGTCACCCCAGTAGGCCGGGTTGCTGGCCAGGGTGACGTTGTCGGTGCCCCAGGCGGCAAGGGAGAAGGGGCCGGTGCCGACGGGGTTCGTGGCGAAGGCTGACATGGCCTGGCCGCCCCGGTTCTGGTCCAGGACGTCCGCTTTGCCGGAGGCGAGGGCTGCCGGGGAGGCCATGGCAAAGGCCGGAAGGGTCAGTGCCGGCAGGAAGGCGGTGAATCGCTGCGTGAGGTCGATCTGGACCGTGTCCGGGGCCAACGCGGTGCAGCTCTTGAAGATCGACAGCCCGGGCTCGTCGGAGTGTGCCTTGAATACGCCCTTGAAGGAGCTGCCCGGTGCCTGTTTCCGCAGCTCGGCAGGGAAAGCGAACCAACGGTTGAAGTTGGTGCAGACGGCGTCGGCGTTGAAAGGGGTGCCGTCCTGGAAGGTGACCCCGGTGCGGAGCTTGAAGGTGTAGGTGCGGCCCTCGTTGGATTCGTTCCATTCCGTCGCCAGCAGCGGAGTGGGCTTGCCGGTAGTCTGGTCAACCCCCACCAGGCCTTCGAGGATCTGCCGGGTGATCCGCTGGGACTCCACATCGTTGGACAGGGCCGGGTCCAGCCCCAGGGGCTGCGCCGCGGTGCCGAAATTGAAGGTGGCCTGCGGCTCAGCCGGCGGGGAACTGGGAGTGCCGGAGGTGGGGGAGGGGGACGGCAGCCCTGTGCACGACGTAACGCCCAGCGCCATGAGGACGGCGCCGGCCTTGATGACCGTCCGCCGCGATGTATTGCTGGGCACTCGTTTATCACCTCTGGATGCTGCCGGCTCCGCCGCATGCGGGCCGGAATCCAGTCTAGGGGACGGCGCCCGTGGCCGGCCCCAGGCCAGCCTGTGACGCGCCAGGGCCGGGCCCGCCGGTTGACGTGGCGGGCCCGGCCCTGTGTGGGGGTCTGGTGGGGCCTACTTGGGCATGAGGACCGAGTCGACCAGGTAGACGGTGGCATTCTTGGTCTTGACGCCACCGCAGACCACGTTGGCGTTGTCCACCTTGAGGTTGTCGCCGCTGCCGGTGACCGTGACGGAGCCGCCCTCTACCGTGGCGTGCGTACCGGCGATCTTGTCAGGGGTGATCTGGCCGGGAACCACGTGGTAGGTGAGGATCTTGCTCAGCAGGGCGTCGTCTGTCTTCAGGGTTTCAATGGTGGCGGGGTCGATCTTCTTGAAGGCGTCGTCCACGGGCGCGAAGACGGTGAATTCGCCACCGTTGAGCGTGTCAACCAGGTTCACCTTGGGGTTCAACTTGCCGGACACCGCCGCGGTGAGCGTGGTGAGGATGGGGTTGTTGGAGGCTGCCACGGCCACCGGATCCAGCGCCATGCCCTCTACCGAGCCTGCGCCGGTGGGTACCTGCTTGGCGTAGGCGGCGCAGCCGGGGCCAACCAGGTTTGCTGCCGGGTTCATGGCGCCCATCGAGGAACCTGCGGACGGCGAAGCCATGCTGGAGCTGGACGGGGACGCCATGCTGGAGCTGGGGGCGGATGACATCGGCGCCGAGGACGCCGACGACCCGGAAGTGCTGCCGGAGCCGCCGCAGGCGGTGAGGCTGAGCAGAGCGGCCGCTGCAACGCCTGCGACGGTGAAAGTGGTGCGCTTGAAGGTCTGCATTTCAGTACTCCTTGGATCGTTGAGCCTGCTGCCCTTGGAGCGTGTCCGCGGCTTGCAGTCTGACTATGGGGGTAAGCACCTGCCCTTGGCTGGTGTCTCAATGGCTATTCGCCGGGTGGGCCGCGGCGGATGGGTGATCCATGGATTTTTCTATTCGGGGCACGAATGGGGCGGCAGCAAACGTTCGTCCTTTAACGCAGGAATCCCCCGGCCGGAGCCGGGGGATTCCCAGTGTGCGCAAGGGGGGACTTGAACCCCCACGCCCGAAGGCACAGGAACCTAAATCCTGCGTGTCTGCCAATTTCACCACTCGCGCAAGGCTTGCCGGCTGAACGCGAAGCGTTCGACGGCGGATGCCAGAGTCCATTGTAGCGTTGCGTCGGGCGGGCTCTCCGGCGGGCCGTGGCCGGGTCAGGAGTCCAGGCTGAGGTCCCGCCTGAGTTTGGCCACGTGGCCGGTGGCCCGGACGTTGTATTGGGCCAGCGCCACGTTGCCGTTCGGGTCCACCACGATGGTGGAGCGGATCAGGCCTTCGTAGGTCTTGCCGTAGTTCTTCTTTTCGCCCCAGGCGCCGTAGGCCTCCGCCACGGCGTGGTCAGCGTCGGAGAGCAGTGGGAAGGTCAGCGACTCATGTGCGGCGAACTTTGCCAGTTTTTCGACCGGGTCGGGGGAGATGCCAAGGACGTCGTAGCCGGCGGCCTGCAGGGATGACAGGCTGTCCCGGAAATCGCAGGCTTCCTTGGTGCAGCCCGGGGTGGAGGCCGCGGGGTAGAAATAGACGATGGTGGAGCGGCCGGGGCGGGGAGCCAGGCTGACGCCCTTGCCGGTGGAATCCTGCAGGGTGAAAGCGGGGGCCTTGTCGCCGGTAACGAGTCTTTCAGCCATTGTTTTTCTCCTTGTTGCGGGCGGGACACAACAGCCTAGTAAGCAGGTGGGGCGAGTGCTAATCGGCATTTGGCTATACTAGCTGCTATGCCTGATATGGATCACTGGCCCACAGGGCGCCTTCTGTCCACTGCTGCGCGACTCGTTGAGCACTCCTGGAACGAAAAACTTGGCGCCATCGGCCTCACCCATGCCGGTGTTATCGCCATCGAGGTCCTTGCCGCGCAAGGGCCCATGACCCAGGCCCAGCTTGCCCAGTACGTGCGCGTGCAGGCCCAGACCATGGGGAAGACCCTCAGCCGGCTTGAGTCCCACGGCCACATCGCCCGGGTCCGCAGCACCTCGGACCGCAGGAGCCACGTGGTTTCCCTGACCGAGCAGGGCAAGGAAGCCGTTGCCCAGGCCGTGGAGATGGAGCGCTCCGTCCTCGCATCCTCCTCTATTGACCCTGATCTGCTGCGCCAGGAGCTGAAGGCAGTAGTCCGGGAACTGGCCAGCCAGTTCTCCACGACTCCCAGCAATGCCGGCGCCCTGATGGACAACGCCGCCAAGTAATCGTTCACGCGGCAGCCCGCATAAGAAAAGCGCGGCCTGGCTTCCCGAAAGCCGGCGCCGCGCTTTTTTGTGCCCCGCGCCCGATGATCCCGATAATGGGGCAGAAAACAAAACAGCCCCCGGCTTGTGTTTCCACAAAGCCGGAGGCTGTTTTCCCAGTGGTGCACCCCCCGGGACTTGAACCCGGAACCCATTGATTAAGAGTCAATTGCTCTGCCAATTGAGCTAGAGGTGCATCTTTTTGCTTCCATCCCCGGGCTTTTTCTTTCCCGTTGATCTCCGCAACGACATGAAACTCTACACGAACTTTCGGTGCAAGTGAAATCGGCCGTTCCGAAGGTTCCTGGTTCAGTGCAGGGGCCGCAAAACCAGCGCGAAATCGGGGTTTTCACCGTTCGTGAGCAGCCACAGGCTCCCGCTGGGTGCCCGGATGACGTCCCTGATCCTGCCGTACTCTCCTGTGAAATAGGCCACAGGATTCCCGGCTTCCTCCGCCTGGAGCGGCACAGCCCAGAGCCGTTCGCCCCGGAGCGCACCCAGGTAGGCAATTCCGCCGGTTATCTCCAGCCCGCTGGGCGAGGAATCGCGCGTGGAGGGCCAGACGACTTTCGCGTCCTGGAACCCGGCGCGGTGCGGTGCCCCGGTGACTTCCGGCCAGCCGTAGTTGGCCCCCGGAAGGATCAGGTTGAGCTCATCATCCACATCCGGGCCGAACTCGCTGGCCCACAGCCTGCCTGCGTCGTCCCACGCCAGGCCCTGCACATTTCGGTGGCCCAGGCTGTATACCGCGTTTCCGAACGGGTTGCCGGGCGCAGGGCTGCCGTCAGCACGGAGTCGGAGGATCTTGCCGCCAAGGGCCGTGGGGTCCTGGGCCCGCTCGCGTCGCTGCCCGTCTCCGGTGCCCACGTAGAGGAAACCGTCCGGGCCGAACCGGATCCTTCCTCCGTTGTGGGTGCCGGCTTTTGGAATTCCGGAAAACACGGTTTGGGGGAGCCCCATTGACAGGGAACCGCCCGCGCCGGCATCGAGGGTGAACCGGACCACCCGGTTGTCATCCTGCGTGGTCAGGTAGGCGAAGAGGTAGTGGTCGGCGTCGAACTGCGGGGACAGTGCAAGCCCCAGCAGGCCTCCCTCTCCTGCGGGTGCCACGCCAGGCACTTTCCCGAGGGTTGCCGCCCGGCCATCACGGACAGTTTTCAGGAGGGCGGTCCCGCGCTCGGAAATGACGGCGGTGCCGTCCGGGAGGAACACCGCTGCCCAGGGCGTGTCCAACTGCAGTTCCAACCGTTCCTGCACCACGGGCGCGGCAGGGACGGGAGTTGTTCCGGCTGATTGCGTGGCCGGGGGAGCAGGGCTGGCGACGGCGGCTCCCGGGGTTGTCATGCCGGCCGCCGACTCCGTGCCCGGAGCGGGCGGCTGCGGTGCGCCCGTGCAGCCGGCCAGCACCAGGCACGCGGACAGACAGGAAAGGCCCGCCGCTATGCGGCAGGCCTTCACCCTGTCAGAGCCGTTTGCGCCGTGGAGCGCGGAAGCCCGCGGCCTCCGCATGCGCGGCAGATTCAAACCAGACTTCCGCCCGGGTCTGCTCATAGTCCGGATGTCCTTCTTCGTAGTACACCATCGCGGTAGCGTCGCCCTTGACCGTGTAGTCCGCAGGTCCACTTCCGTCGGGGCCCGGTGCGGCTGATCCTTCTCCATAAGGCTCATCGGCCGCCAGGTGTCCGCCAGGCTCGACGGCCACTGTGCCCTGTGCCTGGGCGAAGTCCTGTCCCGGCCCGGAAGGCTGCTGGTGGTGGTCCGCCCCGTTTTCCACCAGCGCGGAGGACTGGGCCCGGTCCAGGGTTTCGGCCGTCCCGGCATCTTCCACGCCCTCCACGGCCGCCGTTTCTGCGCCGGGAAGCGTGGGGGCGTGTGCTGCCGTGTACTCGTCATGGTGGACCGGCCGGGCACCTGCCGCGGCCTGTCCGGACACCGCTTCAGTTCCGGCGCCCGGCTCCGACGGTTCGTGCTGCGCAGCGGCCGGTGCACCGGAAATTGACGATCCGGACCGGGAGCCCGCGTTGCCGGCTTCGGACCACTGGGTTTCCCATTCAGCCTGGTCGGCGGGTTGGTCCCCATCCCGGCGGTCACCGTGTGCGCCGGTGCCGGCTGAAGTGCCCGTCCGGGAAACGCGGGAGTCCTCCGCGGCGACAGAGCTGGATGACACATCCTGGGTTGGGGCGGAAACCGGTGCCTCGGCCGCGGCCGAGGCGGAGGATTCCGCGGGTTCTTCCGCAGTAACGGGTGCGGCCGGCTCTGCGGCTCTGCCGAACCCGGCCGCTGTGGGGATGCCGGTGGTCCCCGCAGCAGCGGCGGAGGCTGCAGCGCTCCCCCCTTCCAGGGCTCCGTCGGCACGGGGAGCGTCAGTCCTTGCGCCGGCTGCCGGGCCTCCTGGAGCGGTGGAGGACTTGTTGCGTCTGAGCAGCCACCACACGACGGCGACGATGACGACGATGAGGATGATCCAGAAAACAATATCCATGGCAGGCCCTTCGATACAGGTGGATGGGTGTCCTTTCCCCGACGCTACGTGGGGTGGCCACTGCTGTCCAGAGATGCCGCGGCGCATGGGGGAGGACCCGCTGGAAACAGGACGGGGAGGCATCCGCGCGCCATGAGGCAGCCGTAAACCCACTGATGGGGATGCCTGTCCAGTTATTTGGCGGGAATTTCAGGAGTTTCCGAACCTTGGGGCGCCGGAGGGTCGTTCCAGCCACCGATCGGGTCCTAGACTTTCCCCTATGACTGACGCCCAGACCACAGCCGGGAACAAACCGGACATCAAGCCCCGCAGCCGCGTCGTCACCGATGGCATCCATGCGGCCCCCGCCCGCGGCATGTTCCGGGCCGTTGGGATGGGTGATGACGACTTCGTGAAACCGCAGGTGGGCGTGGCCAGTTCCTGGAACGAGATCACCCCCTGCAACCTCTCGCTGAACCGGTTGGCCCAGGGCGCCAAGGAGGGTGTCCACGCGGGCGGCGGCTTCCCGATGCAATTCGGCACCATATCGGTGTCTGACGGGATCTCCATGGGCCACGAGGGCATGCACTTCTCCCTGGTATCCCGCGAAGTCATCGCCGACTCCGTCGAGACCGTCCTGCAGGCCGAGCGGATCGACGGCTCCGTCCTGCTGGCCGGCTGCGACAAGTCCTTGCCCGGCATGCTCATGGCAGCGGCGCGGCTTGACCTTGCAAGCGTGTTCCTCTACGCCGGGTCCATCATGCCCGGCTGGGTCAAGCTGGAGGACGGCTCGGAAAAGGAAGTCACCCTCATTGACGCTTTCGAAGCGGTGGGCGCCTGCGCGGCCGGCAAGATGAGCATGGAGGACCTCACCCGCATCGAAAAGGCCATCTGCCCCGGCGAAGGCGCCTGCGGCGGGATGTACACGGCCAACACCATGGCCTGCATCGGCGAGGCCCTGGGCATGTCCCTGCCCGGCTCGGCCGCCCCGCCCTCGGCAGACCGCCGTCGTGATGAATTTGCCCGCAAGTCCGGTGAGGCTGTGGTCAACCTGCTGCGCCTGGGCATCACCGCCCGGGACATCATGACCAGGAAGGCCTTCGAAAATGCCATCGCCGTCACCATGGCGTTCGGCGGCTCCACCAACGCCGTCCTCCACCTGCTGGCCATCGCACGCGAAGCCGAGGTCGAACTGAGCCTCGACGACTTCAACCGCATCGGCGACAGGATCCCGCACCTGGGCGACCTCAAGCCCTTCGGCCGCTACGTCATGACCGATGTCGACAGGATCGGCGGCGTGCCCGTCATCATGAAGGCCCTGCTCGACGCCGGCCTGCTGCACGGCGACTGCCTCACCGTCACGGGCAAGACCGTCGCCGAAAACCTCGACGCGATCAACCCGCCGGACGTTGACGGCAAGATCCTGCGCGCCCTGGACAACCCGATCCATAAAACCGGCGGCATCACCATCCTGCACGGCTCCATGGCCCCGGAAGGCGCCGTGGTCAAGAGTGCAGGCTTCGACGCCGACGTCTTCGAGGGGACCGCCCGTGTTTTCGAACGGGAGCAGGGCGCCCTGGATGCCCTCGACAACGGCGGGATCAAGGCCGGCGCCGTCGTCGTCATCCGCTACGAAGGTCCCAAGGGCGGGCCCGGCATGCGCGAAATGCTCGCCATCACCGGTGCCATCAAGGGCGCGGGACTCGGCAAGGACGTCCTGCTCCTCACCGACGGCCGCTTCTCCGGCGGCACCACCGGCCTGTGCATCGGCCACGTGGCACCGGAAGCGGTCGACGGCGGCCCCATCGCCTTCGTGCGGGACGGCGACAGGATCCGGGTGGACATCGCCGCGCGCACCTTTGACCTGCTGGTGGATGAGGCCGAGCTCGAGGCCCGCAAGGTGGGCTGGGAGCCGCTGCCGGCCAGGTACACCAAGGGTGTGCTCGCCAAGTACGCCAAGCTGGTCCACAGCGCCAGCCAGGGCGCCTGGACCGGCTAGCAAGCCCTACGCTTAGTGGCTTGGCTTAATAAGGAAGCTCCGAGGGGACCCAAGCGTTCGGCGTCCGCGCCGTACGCTTGGGGAAGGAGCTTCCGCCTGCCGCCTGTGCGGTTGGGCTTTGATCCTATGCTGCTGCGATAGGATCAAAGAGTGGACAATGACGTCCACATGGTGAGATGGGGTGGCCGCTCGTTGACACCCGTCTCGCCAAGAGGGAAAACTGAACGCATGACTTTCGTTACCGCCGGCATCGTCGTCGTCCTTACCAAGCGCGTGGCACATTAGCCCCTGGTAACGAAACAGTCACGCGCAAACCCCTCACCAAGCCGCCAGGCCGAGGGGTTTTTTTATTCCCACCGTTCCAAACCAGTTCCAAAACCAGAGAAGATCCACAAGGAAGAGTCCGATGAGCAAAGGATCGCCCATCAGCCCCTCGCTGATGGCCACCAAGTCCGCTGGAGCCCCCAAGGCTCCGGAACGCGCCGACCGGACGGCTGACCACGCCGCCGTCGTCGCCGACCTTGCTGCCGCCTCTCCTGTCCTTGGGCCGAACAACGTCGTACCCCCGACGGTGATGACCGGCTCGCAAGCAATCGTCCGCTCGCTCGAAGAACTCGGCGTCGACGACATTTTCGGTTTGCCTGGTGGCGCGATCCTGCCCACCTACGACCCCCTGATGGCCTCCACCATGAACCACGTGCTGGTCCGTCACGAACAGGGAGCCGGCCACGCCGCGCAAGGCTACGCCATGGTCACCGGGCGGGTTGGCGTCTGCATCGCCACCTCGGGCCCCGGGGCCACCAACCTCGTTACCGCCATCATGGATGCCCACATGGACTCCGTGCCCCTGGTGGCCATCACCGGCCAGGTTTCCAGCGGCGTGATCGGCACCGATGCCTTCCAGGAAGCCGACATCGTGGGTATCACGATGCCCATTACCAAGCATTCCTTCCTGGTAACAGACCCCAACGACATCCCGCACGTTATGGCAGAGGCCTTCCACCTGGCCTCCACCGGCCGCCCCGGTCCCGTGCTGGTGGACGTTGCCAAGGATGCCCAGGTGGGCCAGATGACTTTCTCCTGGCCCCCGAAAATCGACCTGCCGGGCTACCGGCCGGTGACCCGCGGCCACAACAAGCAGGTCCGCGAAGCGGCCAAACTCATTGCCGCCTCCGCCAAGCCTGTCCTGTACGTGGGCGGCGGCGTGGTCAAGGCGCACGCCTCGGCCGAGTTGCTCGCCCTCGCCGAAGCCACCGGCGCGCCGGTGGTGACCACCCTGATGGCCAAGGGCGCGTTCCCGGACTCCCACCCGCAGCACGTCGGCATGCCCGGCATGCACGGCAGCGTTTCCGCCGTCACGGCCCTGCAGCAGTCCGACCTCCTCATCACGCTCGGCGCGCGCTTCGATGACCGCGTTACCGGAGTGCTGAAGACCTTCGCGCCCAACGCCAAGGTCATCCACGCCGACATCGATCCTGCGGAAATTTCCAAGAACCGCACCGCTGACGTTCCCATCGTTGGGTCCGTCAAGGAGATCATCCCGGAACTGACCGAGGCCGTGCGCAGCCAGTTCGAGGCTTCCGGAACCCCGGACCTCACCACCTGGTGGGCTTTCCTGAACAACCTCAAGGAAACCTACCCGCTGGGCTGGACGGAACCGGACGACGGATTGATCGCACCGCAGAAGGTCATCAAGCGGATCGGTGAGCTGACCGGCCCCGACGGCGTGTACGTGGCAGGCGTCGGCCAGCACCAGATGTGGGCCGCCCAGTTCATCAAGTACGAACGCCCGCACGCCTGGCTGAACTCGGGCGGCGCCGGCACCATGGGATACGCCGTCCCGGCGGCCATGGGCGCGAAGGTGGGCAACCCGGACCGCGTGGTCTGGGCCATCGACGGTGACGGCTGCTTCCAGATGACCAACCAGGAGCTGGCCACGTGCGCCATCAACAAAATCCCCATCAAGGTGGCTGTTATCAACAACTCCTCGCTGGGCATGGTGCGGCAGTGGCAGACCCTCTTCTACGAGGGCCGCTACTCCAACACCGACCTCAATACCGGCCATGACACGGTCCGCATCCCGGATTTCGTCAAGCTGGGGGAGGCCTATGGCTGCGCGTCGTTCCGGGTTGAACGCGAGGAAGATATCGATGCCACCATCCAGAAGGCCCTCGAAATCAACGACCGCCCCGTGGTCATCGACTTCGTGGTGAGCCCCAACTCCATGGTGTGGCCAATGGTGCCCGCCGGCGTGAGCAACGACCAGATCCAGGTTGCCCGCAACATGACCCCGGAATGGGAAGAGGAAGACTGAGCATGACCCGCCACACACTTTCCGTCCTGGTTGAGGACAAGCCCGGCGTCCTGACCCGCGTGGCCAGCCTCTTTGCCCGGCGCGCCTTCAACATCAACTCCCTGGCTGTTGGCCCCACCGAAGTGCCGGGCGTGTCCCGCATGACGGTGGTGGTCGACGCCGACGGCGACCTGATCGAACAGGTCACCAAGCAGCTCAACAAGCTGGTGAACGTCATCAAGATCGTTGAGCTCACCCCCGAATCTTCCGTACAGCGCGACCACATCCTGGTCAAGGTACGTGCGGATGCCGCAACTCGCCTGCAGGTAACCCAGGCCGCAGACCTGTTCCGCGCCTCAGTGGTCGACGTATCCACCGACTCCGTCGTCATCGAGGCCACCGGCCATCCCGAAAAGCTCACGGCCCTGCTCTCAGTGCTGGAGCCCTTCGGCATCCGCGAAATTGTGCAGTCCGGCACCCTGGCCGTTGGACGGGGATCCCGCTCCATGAGTGACCGGGCGCTCCGCTCCGCCTAGGCACTGCCTCCAGGCGGGTCCACGCGCCCGTAACCGCAGCACCGCAAGACCACTATCTACAACCACTCAAGAGGAGTTACGCAAGTGACTGAAATGTTTTACGACGATGACGCCGACCTGTCGATCATCCAGGGCCGCAAGGTTGCCATCGTTGGCTACGGTTCCCAGGGCCACGCCCACGCGCTCAACCTGCGCGATTCCGGCGTCGAGGTCGTCATCGCGCTGAAGGACGGCTCCAAGTCGACCGCCAAGGCCGAGGACGCCGGCTTCACGGTCAAGAACGTCGCCGACGCCGCCGAATGGGCCGACGTCATCATGATCCTGGCACCGGACCAGCACCAGCGCGCCATCTACAACGACTCCATCAAGGACAAGCTGACCCCCGGCAAGGCACTGGCCTTCGCCCACGGCTTCAACATCCGCTTCGGCTACATCCAGGCTCCGGAGGGCGTCGACGTCATCCTGATCGCCCCGAAGGCTCCGGGCCACACCGTGCGCCGCGAGTTCGAAGCCGGCCGCGGCATCCCGGACATCATCGCCGTGGAGCAGGACGCATCCGGCAACGCCTGGGAGCTGGCCAAGTCGTACGCCAAGGCCATCGGCGGCACCCGCGCCGGCGTCATCAAGACCACCTTCACCGAAGAGACCGAAACGGACCTCTTCGGTGAGCAGGCCGTACTGTGCGGCGGTGTTTCCCAGCTGGTCCAGTACGGTTTCGAGACCCTCACCGAAGCCGGCTACCAGCCGCAGATCGCCTACTTCGAGGTACTGCACGAGCTCAAGCTCATCGTCGACCTCATGTGGGAAGGCGGCATCGCCAAGCAGCGCTGGAGCGTCTCCGACACGGCAGAATACGGCGACTACGTCTCCGGCCCGCGCGTCATCACCCCCGAGGTGAAGGAAAACATGAAGGCCGTCCTGGCCGATATCCAGTCCGGTGCGTTTGCCAAGCGCTTCATCGAGGACCAGGACAACGGCGCCGTCGAGTTCAAGGAACTGCGCGCCAAGGCCGAGCAGCACCCCATCGAGGCCGTTGGCCGCGAGCTGCGCTCCCTGTTCTCCTGGCAGCAGCAGGACGTGGACTACGTGGAAGGCTCCGCGGCCCGCTAAGGCTGCCGCGCCACCGCTTTTACCCAATGGTGAGGCCGGGTTCACACTTAACAATGTGAGCCCGGCCTTTCCGTCCGCCTAGACTTGTTTCCATCCCCAGGACTGCAACGCAGAGGATCAGCCGTGTCAAAACCCGTAGTACTGCTCGCCGAAGAACTTTCCCCCGCCACCGTCGAGGCCCTTGGCCCGGACTTTGAAATCCGACAGACCGACGGCGCAGACCGTTCCCAGCTGCTCTCGGCGATCAGCGACGTAGACGCCATCCTGGTCCGCTCCGCCACCCAGGTGGACGCCGAAGCGATCGCCGCGGCCAAGAACCTGAAGGTCATCGCGCGCGCCGGGGTGGGCCTGGACAATGTGGACATCAAGGCCGCAACCCAGGCAGGCGTGATGGTGGTCAACGCCCCCACGTCCAACATCGTGTCCGCCGCCGAACTCACCGTGGGCCACATCCTCAGCCTGGCCCGCCACATCCCGCAGGCCAGCGCCGCCCTCAAAGACGGCGAATGGAAGCGCTCCAAGTACACCGGCATCGAACTGTTCGAAAAGAAGATCGGCATCATCGGCCTGGGCCGCATCGGCGCCCTGGTGGCGGCCCGCCTCAAGGGCTTCGACACCAAGATTCTTGCCTACGATCCCTACATCACCTCCGCCCGTGCCGCGCAGCTCGGCGTGCAGCTGGTCACCCTGGACGAACTCCTGGCACAGTCCGACTTCATCACCATCCACATGCCCAAGACCCCCGAGACCGTGGGCATGCTGGGCGCGGACGCGTTCAAGAAGATGAAGTCGACCGCCTACGTGGTCAACGTCGCCCGTGGCGGCCTCGTTGATGAAGAAGCACTCTTCACGGCCCTGCAGGACGGCGAAATCGCCGGCGCCGGCGTGGACGTCTTCGCCAAGGAACCCAGCACCGACCTGCCGTTCTTCAAGCTCGACAACGTCGTGGTCACCCCCCACCTGGGCGCCTCCACGGACGAAGCACAGGAAAAGGCCGGCGTCTCCGTGGCCAAGTCCGTCCGCCTGGCCCTCGCGGGCGAGCTCGTGCCGGACGCCGTCAACGTCGCCGGCGGCGTCATCGCCCCCGACGTCCGCCCGGGCATCCCGCTGATCGAGAAGCTGGGCCGCATCTTCACCGCCCTGACCCACGCCTCCCTGACCCAGTTCGACGTCGAAGTGGCCGGCGAAATCTCCTCGCTCGACGTCAAGGTGCTTGAACTCGCCGCGCTGAAGGGCATCTTCGCCGATGTGGTGACCGAGCAGGTCTCCTACGTCAACGCACCCGTCATCGCCGAGCAGCGCGGCATCAATGTCCGCCTCATCACCACCCCCGACACTGAGTCGTACCGCAACGTCCTGACCCTGCGCGGCGCCCTCAGCGACGGCAGCCAGATCTCCGTGGCGGGCACCCTGACCGGCCCCAAGCAGATCGAGAAGCTGGTGGGCATCAACGGGTTCGAGGTGGAAATCCCCATCAGCGAGCACCTCGTGGTGGTTGCCTACACCGACCGGCCGGGCGTGATCGGAACCATCGGCCACATCCTGGGCATGAACAACATCAACATCGCCGGCATGCAGGTTGCGCGCTCCGATGAGGGCGGCAAGGTCCTCGCCCTGCTGACCATCGACAGCTCCGTTCCGCAGCAGGTGCTGGACGCCATCAAGGCAGGTATCGGCGCCGAGATGGTCCGGGAAGTGGACCTGGAAGACTAGCGCGACACACCGGCCGAAACGCCGTAGCCGCTCCTCCGCGGGGGTATGACCCGGCGGATCCACGTATGATTGGCCGGTCTGCTTACAATGGCTGGGTCCTTATTCAGGACCGTAGCCGGCAGGCCGGCCAATACCTTTTGCACATCCGTCCGTCATTGCCCACGCCTGCCCGGGGGACGGAAGTGCGCGCACGCAATCCAGGTTTCAGGGAGTTCCATGAACGCCGTCCAGAGGTTCATCAGAAGCAGGGTGCTGCTGTTGACCGCGGCCATCTTGATCGCAGCCATGTGCTTGTCGGTCGTCGTCCAAAGCCAGTCACAGGCTGCGCTCAACCGGACGGTCGATGAAAACTCGAGGGGGCTCTACGACATCCTGGTCCAGGCCAAGGCGCCCTCCGGGGCGCTTCTGCAGCCCGAAATCGCCAACGGCGCGGGCGGCATCGGCTTCGACCAGCTGGACTCCATCCGGAAGCTGTCCGGCACGTCCGTGGCTGCCCCCATCAGCCTGGTCTCGCGCGTCACCCAGAACCTGGAGACGCCCCGCCTCGACGCCATGGATTACCTGGGCTACAACGCCGGACTGGCCGGCACCGCCACGGCGGACCAGGCCGCCGGCGCCACCGCCCCGGACAAGTGGCCGGCAGCGGAGTCCGTCCTGACCGATGCCGCCAAGAAGTACCGCCTCACCGCCAGCGCCGTGAGCTCCGACGGGAACTCCGAGCAAACCCTGTTCAAGACCACGGCCGAGGGCACGCTGGGCAAGGCGAAGCTCGTCGAGGAGAAGGCCGCCGGCGGCAGCAGCATCCGCATCGCCGCGCCGGCAGGGGAGACGGGCATCAAGTTCCCTGCGCCCGCCGGCGGGTCCGAGCACAACCTCTTCAACCTCTCCGTGGCACTCCCGATGGCCCCCGAGGTCACCGAATCCGTCGTGGCCGTGGACCCTGCCGCCGAGCGGGCGCTCCTCGGTTCCGCCGGCGACTTCCTGGCTCCGCTGGAGAAGGCGCCGCCGGCTGATGCCCGCGACGCCGGCGCCGTGGGCCGCTACCTGGAAGGCCTCTTCACGAGCGGCATCAGCATGGACCAGCTCAAGGAAGGCCCCGACTTCCTGGGCGTTAAGCTCAAGTACTGGGCGCCCCTGATGACCCAGTACCAGCAGGCCAAGCGCAACGGCCAGCTGACCACCGGTTCGCAGGCGGTACCGCTGATCGTGCGCTCCGGCACCTCGCTGGACCTGAAGTACAACGTCAAGATCGAGGAAATTGACGACGCCGGCAAGGTCGTCAAGGACGTCGGCACCGTCTCGAAATCCCTGGGCAAGGATTACCTGCCGTTTGTTTCCAAGGACCCCTTCGTGTTGTCCTGGCCGGGTTCGACCGACCACTCCTCGCTGCTGGGCGCCACCGGCAACTTCAACCCGGGCCTGTACACTCCGGCCAAGTGGAGCACCAATTTCGCTGGCGCCCCCAAGTACACAGACGGAGACACCGCGTCCAACGGTGCCGTGGACAAGACGGCAGTTCCCGGGGATTGGGTCACCGTCAACCGACTTCCCGACAAGGCGTCCAACGGCGCGCCGGTCGACCAGACCCAGCGCAATCCGGTTGACGAGCGGTCCTACCGCGACAACCTGCCCACCGGCCAGCAGCAGTCTGCGCAGCCGCTGCCCATGGTCTACGGTACGTTCGACCCCGCCGCGGTGGAGGCCGCCTCCGGCGACGTCAACAAGCTGCCGCTGGGCGGCTACGATCCCACCCCGTTTACCCTGACAAAGGACGCCTCCGGCAAGGACGTTCCAGCCGCGGAGCTGAAGCCGTCGCTCAGCGCCACCGGACTGGCCAGCCAGTCCGCCGGTGCCATCACGGACTTCTACGGACTCGCCGCCGCGCGCGGCTACAAGCAGAACGCCGCCGTCATCGATGCCGTCCGCGTCCGCGCCAAGGCGCCGGGCAGCTGGAAGGACGCCCAGCCTGAGGTGGAGAAGCTCGCCGCGCAGATCCGGGACATGGGCCTTGACGCCACCGTGGTGGCGGGTTCCGCCCGTGAAGACACCAGCATCTTCGTTCCCGGCTACTCCAAGGACGGCGCAGGAAAGGAATCGGCTCTCGGCACGGTCCAGCAGTCCTGGGTCCGCCAGAATGCCGCGGAGGCCGTGGCAGGGGCACTTTCGGGAACCAACATCACCCTCCTGTTCCTGACGCTGTGCGGGGCGGCACTCCTCACCGGCGCCTCGACTGTGAGCTACATCCGCAAACGCCGCAGTGAGGCTGGAACCCTGCGGGCCATGGGCTGGACCCAGCGCCGGATCCGAAGCTGGGTACTCGAGGAATTCGGCGTCGGGGCCGTGCTGCTTGCCGCCGCGGGCATCGTGCTGAGCCTGCTGAGCTGGAGCCTGGCCACCGCACTGGTGTGCGCCGCCGTCCTGGTGCTCTACTGCGCTGCAGCGCTGTTCGCCGCCCGGCAGCTGCGCCACCGCGACGTGATCGACCAGGAACCGCAGCACGACGAACGCCTCATCCCCGTCGATTCCCCGCTCACCTTCGCCAACCGGCAGCTGAGCACCAACAAGTTCAACACCTTGTCGCTCGCCGTCGCGGTCGGTGTCTTCGGCGCGGCAGTGGGCGGCCTGATTGCCCTGCTGATCGATATTCCCCGCGCCGCCGGTGCCAGCGCATTGAGCGGCCTGGCCGCCGCCAGCGTGACGCTCCCAAGCATCCTGCTGGCACTTTCCGGCGTGGCAGTGGGGCTGGTCCTGACCCTGGTGACGGGCCGGTTCGAGCTCAACGCCAAACGCCAGTACCTGGGCATCCTCCAGGCCATGGGCTGGAACCCGGACATGCTCCGCCAGGTTCGGTTGTTCGAGAACGCGCTGGTGGGAACCGTGGCCCTGCCGCTGGGCGTGCTGGGCGCCCTGGGCATCGGCCTGCTGCTGGCCCCCTACGCAGCCATCTGGGCTGCAATAGCCGGGCTGGTGGCTGTAATTTGCTGGATACCGATTGCAACGAAAGTGGTCCAATGACAAACCCGACGAACGTCCAGCGCAGCCGCAGGAGCGGCTCCAACGAGGTCCCCCTGCAGACCCGGGCCAACACCATCGTCAAGTCGGCTGACCACGCCACCCCGCTGGAGATGCGCGACATCACCATCCGCTATGGCGGCGGCAAGGGCGGCGCCGAAGCCGTGAGCGTGGTGGAAGGCTTCGACCTGACCCTGCACGCCGGCGAGATGCACTGCGTCGCCGGCCGAAGCGGTTCCGGCAAGACCAGCATCCTGACCGTCGGCGCGGGCCTTACCTTGCCGACGTCGGGCCGCGTCTTCTGGGAAGGCGATTCCCTCGAAAGCATGGGCGACGACGAAATCGCCGACCGCCGTCGTGCCCTGATCGGTTACGTCGACCAGGGCGGTGCCCTGATCGACGGCATGAGCGCCCTGGAGAACGTCCTCCTGCCTGCCGTTCCCGACGGCGAGGTGGACCAGCGCCGCGACATGGCCAAGGACCTGCTGGACCTGGTGGGCCTGGGCCGCCGCATGCGGCACCGTCCCGCACAGCTCTCCGGCGGTGAGCGGCAGCGCGTGGCCATTGCCCGGGCCCTGATCCTCGGCACCCGGGTCCTGGTGGTGGATGAGCCCACCGCTTCCCTGGACCGTGCCTCCGCCAACCGCATCATCAGCATCCTGAAGGACACCACCTCCGACGGCATCGCCGTCCTGGTGGCCTCGCACGACCACGAGCTGGTCCGCCTGAGCGATACCCTGACAGAACTGATCTAGTCCGCCCACCCCGCACCGAAGGTAACCGTCCGCACCGTGACTGCTCCAGAGAAAACGCCGTTCTACATCACCACGGCCATCACCTACCCCAACGGCGTACCGCACATCGGGCACGCCTACGAGTACATTGCCACCGACGCCATGGCGCGCTTCAAGCGGCTGGACGGCTATGACGTGATGTTCCTGACCGGCACCGACGAGCACGGCATGAAAATTGCCCAGACCGCGGAGAAGGAAGGCATCACGCCCAAGGAACTGGTGGACCGGAACGCAGAGGTCTACAAGGCTGCGCATTCCGACCTGGGCATCAGCTACGACCGCTTCATCCGCACCACCGACGAAGACCACTACGCGGCCTCGCAGGCCATCTGGAAGAAGATGGAAGCCAACGGCGACATCTACCTCGACAAGTACGAGGGCTGGTACTCCGTCCGGGACGAGGCCTTCTACGCCGAGGATGAGACGGTGGTGAAGGACGACGGCGTGCGCTACTCGAAAGAGACGGACACCGAGGTGACGTGGACGGCCGAGGAGAGCTACTTCTTCCGGCTCTCCGCCTACCAGGACAAGCTGCTGGCACTGTATGAATCCCACCCGGAGTTCGGCGCACCCCAGTACCGGTTCAACGAGGTCATCAGCTTCGTCAAGCGCGGCCTGGAGGACCTGTCCATCAGCCGCACCACGTTCGACTGGGGCGTTCCCGTGCCCGGCAACGACAAGCACGTCATGTATGTCTGGGTGGATGCGCTGACCAACTACCTCACCGGCGTCGGCTACCCCGATGTGGACTCGGAGAAGTTCCGGAAGTACTGGCCCGCCGATGTCCACATCATCGGCAAGGACATCTCCCGGTTCCACGCCATCTACTGGCCCGCCTTCCTGATGAGCGCCGGGCTGGAACTGCCCAGGCGGGTCATGATTCACGGCTTCCTGCACAACAACGGGGTCAAGATGTCCAAGTCCCTGGGCAACGTGGTGGCGCCGGCGGACTTCGTGGCCCGCTACGGCCTGGACCAGGTGCGGTTCTTCTTCCTGCGCGAGGTCCCGTTCGGCGCGGACGGCAGCTACAACCACGAGGCCATCGTGGGCCGGATGAACGCGGACCTCGCGAACAACTTCGGCAACCTGGCCCAGCGGTCCCTGTCCATGGTGGCGAAGAACTGTGACGCCGCGGTACCCACCCCCGGGGAGCTCACGGCTGCAGACCAGGCAATCCTTGACCAGGCCAACGGCCTGCTGGACGCCGCCCGCGCCGCCTTCGACAAGCAGGAGTTCAGCCGGGCCCTGGAGGCAATCTGGGGCGTACTGCACCACACCAACGCCTACTTCGCCGAGCAGGCGCCCTGGGTGCTGCGGAAGACCGACGTCGAGCGCATGAACACCGTGCTCTACGTGACGCTGGAGGTCCTGCGGATCGTGGCCATCCTGGCGCAGCCGGTCATGCCCGGCGCATCCGCCAAGCTGCTGGACGCGCTGGGCCAGGCCGACGGCGGGTCCAGGCAGTTCGCGGCAATCGCCACCCCCATCGAGCCCGGCACCGCACTGCCCGCCCCCGCCCCCGTCTTCCCGAAGTTCGAGGAACCTGCCGAAGCCTGAGGTTTCGGCGCGCGCAGAGGGGCAGGTGCCGCGGGTTTCCGCGGCACCTGCCCCTTTTCCGTTCCGGGAGCCTTGGGCGCCGAGGCCGCTAGGCGGCGGCGATCCCCTGGACGGGTGACAGCCGTGCCGCCCGCCGGGCAGGAATGACCGACGCGAGCAGGCCGGCGACGACGGCCACCGCCAGCACGCCCAGCAGTTGCAGCCAGGGGACGGAAGGCGTGACCTCGGCCAGGCTGCCGAGGGCAGACCTGGCGCCCAGCCACCCGTACAGGGTTCCCAGCGCAGCGCCGAGCAGCGCCGCGACGCCGGCCACCAGGGCCGCTTCAAGGGCAAGCATCCCCCGCAACTGGCCTTTGGTAAGGCCCAGCGCCCGGAGCAGGGAGTTCTCCCTGGTCCGTTCGAGCACGGACAGCGACAGGGTGTTTGCCACCCCGATCAGCGCGATCAGCACCGCCACCCCCAGCAGGCCGGTCACCACCAGGAGCAGTACGTCGATGACTTCATTGAAGGTGACGCGTTCTATGGCGGCACCACTGACGGCTCCGACAGACACGCCTGCTGCCCCGGCAACAGCGGACTGGATGTCCCTGATCCGGTCCGCGGACAGCGGCCCGTTGGCCGGAGCGTCCGCAAGGCGCAGCCAGATGGCGCTTGCCGCCGGTCCGGTGACATCGGTTCCTGCGGTGTCTGCTGAGGAAACTCCCCGCAGCGGGCCAAACCGGCGGGCGGTGTCGGTGGACACCAGGGCCGGGATGTTGCGGGTCCGCAGCACCACGGCTTCCAAAGTGACCGTTCCGGCAGTGCCGTTGACCTCAACGGAGCCGGCCGGGGAGCCTTCCGGCAGGTAGATCCTGCCCGGCTCCAGGGTGATCGTCGTGTCACGGAGCAACTGGCCGGCCTCCGCCGCGTCAAGGGCGTAGACGGGACCTTCCATGTCCCCGGCGCGCATGGTGCCTGCTGCCGGCAGCAGGGCTGCAGCTGCGACGCCGTCCACCCGTGCTGCTGCGTCACGCCCAGCGTCTGTCAGTGCATCCCCGGTAAGGGCCATATCCACGGGGTAAGTCTCGGCGAGGGCGTCGTCAAATGCCTGGCGGGCCGTGGCGGCCCCGGTCATCATCAGGGACACGAGCGTGACGCCGATCAGCAGGGCGGCAGCAGTGACGGAGGTCCGGGCCGGGTTGCGGACGGCATTGAGCGCTGCCAGCTTCCCGGGTACGCCTGCAGGGGCAGCCAGCCGTCCCGCGAGGCCCACCAGTTGGGGCACGAACAGGGTGGCGCAGAGCAGGACTCCGACGAACGACAGCACGCCGCCGGCAAAAGCCACCACCAGCATCACTGCCGCGGCGCCGAACGCCAGCAGCGGGACGCCGAGGGCCAGGGCGCCAAGGCCCAGGACCAGCCGCACGCGGCCGCGCCGGTTCCCGATTCCGGCATCGTCAGCCGGCCGGAGTGCAGCAAGCGGAGCCACGGCCGTGGCCGCCTTCGCCGGAACCAAGGCGGCGCCCACGGTCAGCAAAGTACCCACTGCCAGCCCCGCGATGACGGACGACGGCGGGACGGCCATGGTGGCGAAGGCCATGTCCGGCTGCGTCCCGGCCCAGCCGATCAGGGCTGCCATCAGGCCAACCGCGGCGAGCACGCCCGCCGCGGACGACACCAGGCCCACCACCAGGGCTTCGGCCAGGACCGAGCTGCGCACCTGGCTCCGGCCCGCGCCCAGGCACCTGAGCAGCGCCAGTTCCCTGGTGCGCTGCGCCACCAGCACCGCGAAGGTGTTGGACACCACCAGGCCGGAGACCAGCAGGGCCACGCCCGCGAAAGCCAGCAGGATGATTGTCAGTTCGTCCTGGCCTCCGGTCATCATCGCCACCTGGGCGGTAACCTGCTCGTCCGCGGTTTTGACCCGGGCGCCGGTGCCGGAGACCGCAAGGGCTGCCAGTACGTTCCGGCCGGCTTCGGCGGCGTCCGCACCCGGGGCCAGGGCGAGCTGGATGCTCCCGTATCCGGCGGCATCGCCCGTCCCGGCTCCCGGGCCCGGTGTCCCCGCTGCCAGTGCGCTGACGGCCGGTGTCCCCGCGAGGACCTGGGGGAGGGCAGAGGCGAAGGGGTCGTTGCTGCCGCGCAGGATCCCGGTGACGGTCATCGCCACCGTTACGGCGCCGTCCGGCCCCCTGAGGAGCAGTGGGTCGCCGACCTGCAGCCCGTAGCGGGCGGCCGTGGCCCCGTCCACGGCGACGCCGTCAGCACGTTCCGGAAGGACGCCGTCGGTCACGGCGGCGGTTTCCAGGGCCGCAGGCGCAAGGTTCCGGGCCTGGGCGGACACCTCCTGGCCGCCGGCGGTGAACTCCGCGTAGGCCTGCAGCCGGCCGTAGGCCTCCGTCACGCCAGGCACGGCACGGACCGCTGCCAGGGCGGCATCATCGAAGGTCCCCGTGTCCGGGAGCGCGACGAGGCCTGCCTTGCTGTAGGCCTCGCCGAGGCTGGCGCCCAGCGACGCCCGGGTGCTGGCCCCAACCATCAGGGTGGTGGACAGGAAAGCCACTGACAGCATCACTGCCAGGCCGACGGCAATGAACCGGCGGCTGTGGGACTGGAATTGCGAGAGGGCAACGCGCAGCATGCTCAGCCTCCCAGCTTGCCGAGCGCAGCGAGGACGGACCCGGCTGTGGGCTCGGCGATCTCGCCTACCAGGCCGCCGTCACTCATCAGGACCACCCGGTCGGCGTAGCTGGCCGCCACCGGATCGTGGGTGACCATGATGATCGTCTGGCCCATTTCCCGGCTGCTGCGGCGCAGCAGTGCCAGGACCTCGCCACCAGCCGTTGAATCAAGGTTGCCGGTGGGTTCATCCCCAAACACGACGTCGGGCCGGGTCAGCAGGGCCCGGGCCACGGCCACCCGCTGCTGCTGGCCGCCGGAAAGCTCGTGCGGCCGGTGCCGGAGCCTGTCCCTAAGGCCAAGCGTGGCAACCACCGTGTCGAACCAGGCGGCATCGGTGGCCTTGCTTGCCAGTGCCAGCGGCAGGGTGATGTTTTGTTCAGCGGTCAGGGTGGGCACGAGGTTGAAGGCCTGGAAGACGAAACCGATCCGGTCGCGGCGAAGCGTGGTGAGCTGCTTGTCATTCAAGGCCGTGATGTCCGTCCCACCCACCAGGATCTGGCCGGAGTCGGCGGTGTCCAGGCCGGCGAGGCAGTGCATCAGGGTCGACTTGCCTGAGCCGGAGGGTCCCATGATGGCGGTGAAGCGGCCTGCGTCGAAGTTGACGCTGACCTCGCGCAGGGCGCTGACCCGGGTAGCGCCGCGGCCGTAGTTCCTGGTGAGGGACAGCGCCTGGACGGCGGGGGAGGAAGCGGCGTTTCCCCTGTTCAAAGCAGGGTGGGCATGCATGGAAGTTGTCATGGTTCCACGCTATGGCGGGCCTCCGTGCCGGGGGATCGCCCGGTGGTCTGGTCCTGCCGGCGGCAGGCTCATACCCAGGTCTGACCTTGGTGCTGCGGGAACTACCCTCCAGGGGTGACCACGCCGGTCTCGTAGGCGATCACGACAGCCTGGACCCGGTCCCGCGCCCCCAGTTTGGCCAGGATATGCCCCACGTGGGTTTTGACGGTCGCTTCGGAGACGAACAGGCCTGCCGCGATCTCAGGATTGGAACGCCCGTGTGCCATGAGGGTGAACACTTCGCGCTCGCGGGCCGTGAGCCGTGCGACGGCCGCGTAGTCTTCGGGGCGTTCGTTGCCCTGGGCGCGCAGCAGCGGCGCGACGTGGTCCAGGAGCCGGCGGGTGGTGGAGGGCGCGATGACGGCGTCGCCGCGGTGCACCGTCCGGATGGCGTCCAGCAGTTCCTCCGGCGGAGCGTCCTTGAGCAGGAAGCCGCTGGCTCCGGCCTGGATGGCAGCCAGCGCATACTCGTCCAGGTCGAACGTTGTCAGGACGACAACGCGAAGGTCAGCCCTGGCGGACCCGGCAGGAGCGGCAGCAGCGCGTTCCATGAGCTGGCGGGTGGCTTCAATGCCATCCATCCCCGGCATGCGCACATCCATCAGGACAACGTCGGCGGCTGCCGCGCCGAGGGCTTGGAGTGCTTCGAGGCCGTTGCCCGCCTCGGCCACGACGTCAAGGTCCGGCTGGGAATTGATCAGCATGCCCAATCCCGAGCGCACGAGTTGCTGGTCATCGACCAGCGCCACCCGGATCGGGGACGCAGCGTCGCGTTCTACTGTCAAAGTCATGCTCAAGCCTCTGTGTAGGGGAGGAAGGCCGAAACCTGAAAGCCCCCGCCAGCGGCCGGGCGGGCCACCAAGGAACCATCGTAAAGGTTGATGCGCTCCCGCATGCCCCGCAGCCCGTTACCTCCGTCGTCCCCGGCACTTGCCGCGGGATCGGCAGATGCGCCCCGGCCGTCGTCGTGCACGTCGATCTGGAGCCCCCGCTGCTGCCACCGGACCGAAACCCGGGCCCGGGCCAGCGGGCCTGCATGTTTGAGGACGTTGGTCAGGGATTCCTGGAGGACCCGGTACGCCGTGAGTTCGGCGCCCGCCGGCAGGGTGCGCCGCGGCGATCCCAGCTGTTCGATGTCCAGCGGCAGTCCGGCCGCGCGGAACCCCTGGAACAGGTCATCAAGGTCCGCAAGCCCGGGCAATGGGCGGGTGGTGGATTCATCGCCGTGCCGCAACACGCCCAGCAAACGGCGCATTTCCGCCAGCGATGTCCGTGCCGTGGCAGCGACGGTGGCCAGCGTTTTCGTGGCCACGGCCGGGTTGGCCGCCGCGGCGT
Source organism: Pseudarthrobacter sp. CC12 (assembly GCF_039907755.1). Classification (NCBI taxonomy): domain Bacteria; kingdom Bacillati; phylum Actinomycetota; class Actinomycetes; order Micrococcales; family Micrococcaceae; genus Pseudarthrobacter; species Pseudarthrobacter sp. CC12. The sequence goes on from NZ_JARDJH010000007.1 coordinate 109,547, forward strand.
ACCGTGCACCGTCGGACTGGGTGATGATTACGGACAGGGAATGCGCCACGATGTCGTGCATTTCACGGGCGATGTGGGCGCGTTCATCGGCGGCGGCCAGGGAGCGTTCCTGCTGTTGTTCGATTTCGAGCCGGCGGGCACGGTCCGCGAGGGTCTGCAGTTGCTGGCGGCGGACGCGTGTCAGGTCCCCCAGGGTCCAGCTGAACAGGACCAGCATCCAGATCAGGACGGTGTACACGGCGCTGATGGTGAGGCCCAGCACGCCGGTCTGGGCTGTGCTGCTGAGGTTTCGACTGGTCAGCAGGACCCCGCCCAGCAAGCCCAGGACCAGGACCGACCGGCTGGCCCAGGCAGGACCATAGGCGGCAACGGCATAGATGATCAGCGGAACAGCCACCAATCCCGCCAGGGGCTCCAGCCCGGTTGCCCACAACGCCAGGGATGCCAGTAAAGTGGCGCCGGCTGCAGGCACCGGCCTGGTGCGCCGCCATGCCAGCGGCACCACCAGGGCGCTGGACAGCACGAAGTGCCAGGGGCGGTCTGCCATGAGGTATACCGGGCCGCAGAAAAGCAGGAGCGCCAGCATGAAGACCAAGTCCACCCGAAAAGTGTTAACCCGGAGCCAGTGATAAACCTTGTGCCGTAATTCCACCCCGGAACTCTATGCTGTTGCGGTGGCGGGTGCCTCATACCTGGGGCTGATCTCGCTCCGTCTGCTGCGTTCCACCGGCGACTCCGGACGAGGTGTCCGAAATGTGGGACGGTTTGCCCACCATATGGATGACTTGGCTACCCTGAAAATATGAGCAAATCCTCCATCGATCTTGCAGTTATTCCCGGCGACGGCATCGGCCCCGAAGTCATCGCCGAGGCCCTCAAAGTCCTGGAAAAGGCTGTGGCGGCGGAGGGCGTGGAGCTCCAGCCGACCCACTACGAACTCGGCGCCGAGCACTGGCTTGCCACGGGCGAGACCCTGCCGGACGGGGTCCTCGCAGACCTTAGGACACGCGATGCCATCCTCTTCGGCGCGGTGGGTGCCGCCCCCGGCGATACCCGCATTCCGTCCGGCATCATCGAGCGCGAACTGCTCCTCAAGCTCCGGTTCAGCCTGGACCACTACGTCAACCTGAGGCCTTCCCGGCTTTACGGAACCGTCGGCAGCCCCCTGGCCAACCCCGGCACCATCGACTTCATCGTGGTCCGCGAAGGAACCGAAGGGCCGTACGTGGGCAACGGCGGCACGCTCCGGGCGGGCACCCCGCATGAAGTAGCCACGGAAGTTTCCTTGAACACCGCCCACGGCGTGGAGCGCGTGGTCCGCGACGCGTTCCGCCGTGCCAGCCTGCGGGAACGCAAGCACGTCACCCTGGTGCACAAGCACAACGTCCTGGTCTTCGCAGGGCACCTGTGGAAGCGCACCGTCGAAGCCGTGGCCCAGGAATTCCCTGAGGTCACCCACGACTACCTCCACGTGGATGCCGCCACCATCTTCATGGTCACGGACCCGTCCCGCTTCGACGTCATCGTCACCGACAACCTGTTCGGCGACATCATCACGGACCTCGCTGCCGCCATCACCGGCGGCATCGGCCTGGCGGCCTCCGGCAACATCAACATGGACCGGACCGCGCCGTCCATGTTCGAGCCGGTCCACGGTTCGGCGCCGGACATCGCCGGCCAGGGCAAGGCCGACCCCACGGCCGCGATCCTCTCCGCGGCACTCCTGCTGGACCACCTGGGGTACGCAGAAGCCGCACGCCGGATCGAAGCCGCTGTGGTTCAGGACGTCGAAAAGCGCGATGGCACGGCCCGCAGCACCAGCGCCGTCGGCGACGCCATCGCCGCGGGACTCTAGCCCACGCCGGGGGCCCCGGCTTCGGGCGTAAGCTTTACTCGAATCACCAAATGCCGCCTCGCCGTTCAGCGCTGAACCCCGGGGCGGCCGATCGTGGAGGAACCATGACTCAGACCGCCCATGGCGTCGAATTCACCCGGCAGCCCTCGGAGAACCCGAAGTCCGCCGAAGAGCGTGCAGCCATCCTGGCAAACCCGGGATTCGGCAACTACTTCACCGACCACACCGCCATCGTCGACTACAGCGTGGACGCGGACGGCAACGGCGGCTGGCACGATGCCCGGATCGAACCGTACGGCCCGATCGTCCTCGACCCTTCGGCTGCCGTATTCCACTACGGCCAGGAGATCTTCGAAGGACTCAAGGCCTACCGGCACGCCGACGGCTCCGTCTGGACCTTCCGCCCCGAGGCCAACGCGGCGCGGCTGAACAAGTCTGCCCGCCGCCTTGCCCTGCCCGAACTGCCGGCCGAATACTTCCTTGGCGCCATCCGTGAACTGGTTGCCGTGGACAAGGAATGGGTGCCCTCCGGTGACGGCGAAGCCCTGTACCTGCGGCCCTTCATGATCGCCACCGAGGCCTTCCTGGGGGTCCGGGCCGCCCGTGAAGTGTCCTTCCGGGTGATCGCCTCGCCGGCCGGCAACTACTTCGGCGGCGAGCTCAAGCCCGTCTCCATCTGGATCTCGCGCCAATACGCCCGTGCAGGCCGCGGCGGCACCGGCGACGCCAAGTGCGGCGGCAACTACGCGGCCTCGCTGATCGCCCAGCAGGAGGCGGAGGCCAACGGCTGCAAGCAGGTGCTGTTCCTGGACCAGGCCAACGACAACGCCGTGGAAGAGCTGGGCGGCATGAATGTGTTCTTCGTCATGAAGGACGGCTCCCTGGCCACGCCCGCCCTCACCGGCACCATCCTCGAAGGCGTTACCCGGATGTCAGTGATCCAGGTGGCCAAGGACATGGGCCGCGAGGTGGCTGAGCGGAAGATCACCCTGGACGAATGGCGCGACGGCGTGGCCTCCGGGGACATCACCGAGGTCTTCGCCTGCGGCACGGCCGCGGTGATCACCCCCATCGGGGTCCTGAAGGACGCCACCGAGTTCATCGGTTCCGAGGACGCCAGGGCCGGCGAGGTCACCATGGCCATCCGCGGAAAGCTCCTGGGCATCCAGACCGGCGCAGAGCCGGATACCCACGGCTGGCTCACCCGGCTGGCCTAGTTTCAAGCTTCAACGCACGACGGCGCCTGCCGGACTTTGGTCCGGCAGGCGCCGTTTCGTGTTCCTGCCGGCGGCAGGATGTCAGCGGCGCGCGGCTTTCCGCGCAGCGTTCTTCATGGCTTTGCGGGACACGGGCTTGAGTGCCTTCCGGGCCGCCTCTTCCGCCAAGGCCCTGTTGCGCCGGGCGTCGATGAGGTCGTTCCAGAGCGTGGTGGCGAAGACGCCGCCGTCCTGGGCGTAGACGTCGTAGGGGTAGCCGGCGTACACGGAGGGAGTGGTGCCGCCGTTAAACAGGTCCTTCCCGTTGGCATTGGCGACGGCGTCGCCAATGGCCCAGGTCCGGGTCAGGTGGCTGGTGAGGTTCTCCTGCACGAACGCGCTGGCATCGCTGGACCGGGAAGCCTCTTCAAGCAGCGTCTCCAGATCCGCCGCCAGCAGCGCCGAGCCGGCCTGGTCCGCGGGAGCGGAGGCATCGGCCAGTTCCGCGGCGACGCTGCTGACGGCATCGGTCCAGTCCCGGGTTTCCCGGAACTTCTTCCATGTGGGGAACCAGATGATGCTGCCCGTGGCGTGGTTGTGGATGTGCAGCAGCCCCGTGGCCTTTTCGGTGACCGAATGGTCGTGGCCGTCGGCGTCCGCCTGGGCGAGAAGGTCTGTCAGTGATGCTGTGCTCATGGGTGGTGTCCGGCTTCCTGCTGGGGATCGTGGTGCTGTCCTTGGTGCCAACCCGAAGCTCGTGCCGTTCTATTCCGCTGCCGGGGATGTGAGGGGCTGGGGAGGACCAGCCGTTGATGCAAGGATGGGTCAGTGACTTTCCATCCCGGCCCGGTCCTGCAGCGGAGCAGCGCGCTTACGCAATTCTTCCTTGCCCCCAATCCGGGCCCCATGAGTTTGGACGGCACCAACTCCTATCTCCTGCGCGCCCCCGGCCAGTCCGCCGTCGTGGTGGTTGACCCAGGACCCGACGATGAACCGCACCTGCAGGCACTGGCCGGTGCCGGCGTCGTCGAATTGGTCCTGGTCACTCACCGGCATGCGGACCACACCGCGGGGTCCGCGCGTCTGCACGGGCTCACCGGCGCACCAGTCCGCGCAATGGATGCCAACCACTGCCATGGCGGGGGAGAACCCCTGGCGTCGGGGGAAGTTATCCGGGCGGCAGGGCTGGAGATATTGGTGGCAGCCACGCCGGGCCACACCTCGGACTCCGCCTGTTTCCACCTGCCGGCGGACGGGCAGCACGGGTCGGTGCTCACGGGAGACACCATCCTTGGCCGGGGGACCACCGTGCTGGACTATCCGGACGGGACGCTGGGCGATTACCTCGCCTCCCTGGAACTGCTGGAGTCCCTGGGGCCTGCCACGGTACTTCCTGCGCACGGCCCGGTGCTGGCGTCCCTGGAGTCTGCGGCCCGCGGCTATCGGGCGCACCGGGAGGAGCGGCTGGCGCAGATCCGTGCCGTGCTTGACCGGCTGGGCCGGGACGCGTCCATAGGGGAGGTGGCTGACGCCGTCTATGCCGACGTCGGCCCTTCCGTCCGGCGTGCGGCCGAACTGTCCGTGGCAGCGCAGCTTTCCTACCTGCGCGGCGGCGGAAGCGAAGGGCAGCCCGCCCTGCGGGGACGGTAGGGTAGGAGCCATGCGTATTGCCAGGTTTGTCGTCGATTCCGATCCCCTGTACGGCGTTGTGGAAGGTGAGCCAGGCAGTGAGGAAATCACTGTCATCCACGGCGACCCCTTCTTCAACGGTGTGGAGCGCACGTCCGTGCGCCACAAGCTGGAGGACGTCCGGCTGCTTGCACCCATCATTCCGCGCAGCAAGGTGATCGGCGTGGGCCGGAACTTCGTGGAGCACGCCCATGAGCTCGGCAATGAGGTACCTGCCCAGCCGTTGCTGTTCCTGAAGCCGAACACCGCAGTCGTTGGTCCCAATGATCCCGTAGTGCTGCCGGAGTTCTCCGAGGAAGTCTCCTTCGAAGCTGAGCTGTGCGTGGTGATCGGCCGCATCTGCAAGGATGTGCCGGAAGACCGCGTGGACGACGTCATCTTCGGCTACACCTGCGGCAACGACCTCACTGCCCGTGACGTGCAGAAAACCGACCTGCAGTGGACCCGCGCCAAGGGCTTCGACACCTCCGCCCCGCTGGGTCCCTGGATCGAGACCGACCTGGACACGGAGGACCTGCAGATCCAGGGCCGGCTCAACGGCGAGGTGCGCCAGGACGGCAGCACCAGCCAGATGATCCGTGGCGTGCGGGAACTGGTCTCCGTAGTGTCGCAGGCCTTCACCCTGCTGCCCGGCGACGTGATCATGACCGGCACGCCGGCCGGCGTGGGGCTGGTCAAGGAGGGCGACCGCTTCGAGGTGGAAATCGAGGGCATCGGCCGGCTGTCCAACCCGATCGTCCGCCGCTAGCACCCTGCCCGAGGGCGGAAATCGGGGCCCGGCGGGGCGGGTAAAGTTGAAGCCACTATGAGTATCGCTTCTTCGTCACCTGCCGCCTCCATCCCGCCCGTCACCGCCGAAACTCCCGTCCGGGTCCGTTTCTGCCCGTCGCCGACGGGCACCCCGCACGTCGGACTGATCCGGACGGCGCTGTTCAACTGGGCCTACGCGCGCCACACCAAGGGCACGCTGGTCTTCCGGATCGAGGACACGGACGCGGCACGCGACAGCGAGGAAAGCTACCACCAGCTGCTCGACGCGCTGAAGTGGCTGGGCATCGACTGGGACGAGGGCGTGGAGGTGGGCGGCCCGCATGAGCCGTACCGGCAGTCCCAGCGCGGCGACATCTACCAGGACGTCATCAAGAGGCTGCACGAGGGCGGATTCATCTACGAGTCCTTCTCCACTCCGGAGGAGATCGAGGCACGCCACCGTGCCGCAGGCAGGGACCCGAAGCTGGGCTATGACGGATTCGACCGTCACCTGACCGAGGAGCAGCTGGCACAGTACCGGGCCGAGGGCCGGCAGGCTGTGCTTCGCCTGCGCATGCCGGACGAGGACATCACGTTCACCGACCTGGTCCGCGGCGACATCACCTTCAAGGCAGGATCCGTCCCCGACTTCGCCGTCGTGCGGGCCAACGGCGCACCGCTGTACACGCTGGTGAACCCGGTGGATGACGCACTGATGGGCATCACGCACGTGCTCCGCGGCGAGGACCTGCTCAGCTCCACGCCGCGCCAGGTCGCCCTCTACCGGGCCCTCTACGCCATCGGCGTTGCCGAGTACATGCCGGAATTCGGCCACCTGCCGTACGTCATGGGCCAGGGCAACAAGAAGCTTTCCAAGCGCGACCCCGAGTCCAGCCTGTTCCTGCACCGCGAGCGGGGCTTCATTCCGGAGGGGCTGTTGAACTACCTGTCCCTGCTGGGCTGGTCCCTCAGCGCAGACGAGGACATCTTCACGGTGGAGCAGCTCGTTGAGCATTTCGACATCCATGACGTCCTGGGCAATCCTGCCCGCTTTGACCTGAAGAAGGCCGAAGCCATCAACGGCACCCACGTCCGGATGCTTGAACCCAAGGACTTCCGCGACCGCGTGGCACACTACCTGCGCGAAGCCGGCCTGGTGGGGGAGATCCTCACCGACCGCGAGGAGGAGATCCTCACCGAAGCGGCACCCCTGGTCCAGGAGCGCATCACGCTGCTGGGGGAAGCGCCGGAGATGCTGGCCTTCCTGTTCAAGGCGGACGACGCCGTCGACGTTGCCGACGACGCGCGCAAGGGCCTCCCCGCGAACCTTTCCGAGGTGCTGGATGCGGCACTTGCCGCGCTGGAACCGGTGGCGGACTGGACGGCGGAGAACATCCAGGCCGCACTCAAGGAGGCCCTCGTGGAAGACATGGGCATCAAGCCGCGCCTCGCGTTCGGCCCGGTCCGCACGGCCGTTTCCGGCCGCCGCGTGTCGCCGCCGCTGTTTGAGTCCATGGTGATCCTGGGCAAGGAGTCCTCCCTGCGCCGGCTCCGCGCCTTCCGCGGCTGATGGCCGCTCCCAGCCAAGCCCGCACCGGCGTGCTGCAGACGCCCTTCGGCGCTGTCCGCGGCGTCCTGTTCGACATTGATGACACCCTGGTGGACCTCGAATATTCGATGACCACCGCCCTGCGCGAGGTCAGTGAACACCTCCTCCCCGGCCTGGACCAGGCCGGGTGGGAGCGGTTCGGCCGGATCTTCACCCACGAAACCACGCATTACTACGACCGGTACCTTGCAGGTGAGCTGACGTTCAACGAACAGCGCCTGCTGCGGGGCAGGGCGGCCCTGGGGCACTTCGGCGTGGAACTGGCCGACGGTGAGGAATCCCACCGGTGGCTCAGCGCCTACGTGGAGAAGCAACCCGCGTACGTCAAGGCGTTTCCCGACGTTTTGCCCCTGCTGGATGTCCTCGACAGCGCGGGCGTCCCCTACGGGGCAGTGAGCAACAACGTCCACGATTACCAGCGGGCGAAACTGGACGGCGCCGGACTGGAACGGATCGTCCACCTGGTTGGTACCGACACGCTTGGCGTGGCCAAGCCACACCCGGCAATGTACCTGGAGGGGGTCAGGCAGCTGGGCACGCCCGCTTCGGAGACATTGTACGTGGGCGATAACCGGCTGCTGGATGCCGAGGGCTCGACGGCGGCCGGCCTGGTGGGCGTGTGGCTCAACCGAGGGGGCGAGGTCGTCGAGGATTTCGACGGCGGCATCGTCGCCTCCCTGGCCCAGCTGCTGCAGTAGCCTCCGTACACAACGACCGCGGCCCTGTCCCAGGACCGCGGTCGTTGCCCGTCGGCGCGCCCTCCGTCGGCCCGCTGCGTCAGGTAGCTGCGGCGGGCCGCAGGGAACGCCTGCGGAGGAGCAGGTAGGCCCCCACGGCGGAGGCCACCAGAAGTGCCACCAGCAGCAGCGCGACCACAGGGTTGTCCAGCCACGACGACGGAGAGACAGCAGCCACTTTGGAGTGCAGCTCCTGCGTGCCGGCGGCGATCCTTGAATTGCCGTCGGCCAGTTTCCCCGCGCCGTCGGCCAGTTTGCCCGAGCCGTCATCAAGCTTGCCGTTGCCGTCGGCCAGCTGCCCGGTTCCGTCAGCGAGCTGGGCTGATCCCGCCTGCAGCTGACCTGTTCCGCGGCTTAGCGCAACGGTGCCGTCCGAGAGCGCCTCGGTTCCGGCCAGCAGTCCCGGGTTCTCCGGGTCGCCGCCGCCGTTGATTCCCGCGCTGAGTTTGGTGGTGCCGTCCTGCAGGTTGTTCGCCGCGTAAATCAGGCCCGGGCTGTCCGGGTTGCCGGGGACACCATCCATTCCCACCCTGATCTTCGCCGTGCCTTCCGCCAGCATGGACGTGCCCAGTACGACGCCCGGGTTCTGCGGGTCCGTTGCATTGAGCTTTTCCGCCAGGGTAGCGAAGCCCGCCTTCAACCGGCCCGCCCCGTCGTTTAACTGGCCGGCCCCGGCGGCCAGGCTGCCGGTTCCGGCCTTAAGCTGCCCGGCGCCGTCGTTAAGTTTTGCTGCCCCCGCGTCAAGCTGGCCCGCTCCCGCATAGGCACGGCGCCCGCCGTCGGCCAGCTTGGCGATCTGGTCCTTGATCACCGCCAGGGGCACCAGGCCCTGGGGACCGTTCGCGGCCGCTTCAAGCTGGTCCAGGCCCTGGCTGAGCGCGGCGAGTCCGTCGCCCTTGGTGGGGTCGTTGCCCGCGCCGGGGTAGCCCTTCAACTGGGCTGTGCCGTTCTTCAGCGCGGCGGTCCCCGCGGTCAAGCTGGTGGCACCGGCGTCGAGCTGTCCGGCGCCGCCCGCGAGCTGGCCCGCTCCCGCTGCCAGCTGCCCCGCGCCGTCTGCAAGGTTGTTCGGTGCGTTTCCGGAAGCTGTGGGAGTCAGTGCCGCTGAGAGGGCCACGGCGCCTGCCTGGAGCTTCCGGGCGCCGTCATCCACCTGGTAGACACCCGGAACAAGTTTGTTCAGGACGTCGTTTTGCAGCTTCGTGGTCCCGGCATGCAGCTTATCCACCCCAGGTGCGAGCTGGTCGCGGACCCCGGAAAAGATCTTCCCCGCGCCCGCCTGCAGGGCTGCGGCCCCGGTGTTCAATGCCGTGCTGCCGTCCTTGACTTTGACCGATCCGTCCTTCACCTGGACGGCGCCTTTATTCGCGGCGCCGGCCCCTGCGGCCAGCTGGCCGGAACCGTCCTTGAGCTGCGACGCTCCCGCTGCGGCCTGCTCGGCGCCGTCCATGAGCTGGGCCGCGCCGTTGGAGATCTGGCCGGTGAGGTAGGTGTAGAACGCAAGGAAAAGGACAAGCAACAGGGACAACGCGGTGATGGCGATGGACTGTGACCGGGGTCTGGGTTTTGCTGCGGCAATGGTAGCTGTGCGGGTTGTCAACGCTGACACTTCCTAACTTTCCGCCGGACGACGCTGCCCGGGGGCGAAACCGTGGCTGGTAGGGCGTTCCCGTTTTCCTCGTGGGTGACCCAACATGCGGGACAGGGAGATTGTTACCGATGGGTAACTTACTCGAGGGTAACCATAGGACCGGAGGGTGGGCAAGGGTTTATTCCAATCGGTCCACGCAATGGTCCGGACGCGCCGTGTCGCCCGATTTGTGCGAGCCGAAAGTCTCGGGTAGAGTAATTTCTCGTGCTGAGGCGCACGGAGCAGGGAAAAAGCCCTGAAAACCGGCCCGAAAGTGCCATTGGGATATGGTGTAATTGGCAACACTACGGTTTCTGGTACCGTCATTCTAGGTTCGAGTCCTGGTATCCCAGCTCTTGTTTAGCAGCTGATTTCAGCTGCAAAACAGGCGGTTTCCACTCGGTTTTCCGATTTGAAACCACGGCAAGGTGTGTGAAATACTCACTGAGCTTGAGCAGCGGAAACGCTGTCGGAAGTACACGGCCCCATCGTATAGCGGCCTAGTACGCCGCCCTCTCACGGCGGTAACGCGGGTTCGAATCCCGCTGGGGTCACCATCGGAAATGGTCCCGGGCAACAGCCCGGGGCCATTTTGGCATCCCAGCAAATGAGCCTGTCGCGCAGACTCCCATCACGTTCCGCCGACGCGCCGGGGCCGACCTCCCCATCGCCTCAACTGGCATGATGTTGCTGTGACCTCCCATGACGAGCACGGCCGCCCCTCCCAACCACCCCCGCACGCCCTGGCCGCGGTGATGCTCCTGGAGGAAATCCGCGTCGGGCTGGACGGTGTCACGCTTCCGCTGGCCCTCCCGGACGCCGACCAGGCCCGCCGCGACGCGTCAGCCGCAAGGGCCCAGCTGGACGACTACATCCTTCCGCGGTACCGCAGCCTGGACGCGCCCCTGCTTGCCGTCGTCGGCGGCTCCACGGGGGCGGGCAAATCCACCCTGGTGAACGGACTCGTGGGACATCCCGTTACCCGCGCAGGCGCCATCCGCCCCACCACCCGCCAGCCCATCCTGCTGCACAACCCCGCCGAAGCAGCCTGGTTTGAAGGCCAGCGTGTATTGCCGGGACTGGCCCGCATCAGGGGAATGCTGGCGGCCGGTCCGCCACCAGCAGGCCCGCCCGGGGAACAGTCCGGAGCCGCGGACTCGCTGTTGCTGGTGGCGGATCCCGCGGTGCCTGCCGGCATCGCCCTCCTCGATGCGCCCGACGTCGACTCCATCTCGGACCGCAACCGCCTGCTCGCGGGACAGTTGTTGGCGGCCGCCGACCTCTGGATCTTCGTCACCACCGCCAACCGCTACGCCGACGCCGTCCCCTGGACGCTCCTCCTGGACGCCGCTTCCCGGGACATCACGGTGGCCGTGGTGCTGGACCGGGTGCCGCAGGGCGCCGAAGCCGAGGTGAGCCAGGACCTCCGGCGCCTGCTGGACCGCGAAGGCCTGGCCGGAAGCCGCCTGTTCATCATCGCCGAAACTGTCCTGGCTGCCCACGGCATGCTGCCCGCCGGTGCCGTCGATGAGTTGCGGGAGTGGCTGGCCTCGCTGGCCTCTGATGCGGCTGGCCGCGCCGATGTAGCCCGCCGGACCCTGAACGGGGCGGTCCGGGCACTGGCCCAGCGGATCACGGACCTCGCCGGGTCCGTGCGTGAACAGGAACGCGCAGCCGCCCGGCTCGAAGCCGATGCCGTGGCGGCCTACGGGGATGCAGCCGCCCGCATCCTGGACGCAACCCGGGACGGAGCATTGCTGCGGGGCGAGGTCCTGGCCCGCTGGCAGGACTTCGTGGGCACCGGCGAGTTTTTCCGCACCCTTGAGCAGAATGTGGGCCGGTTCAGGGACCGCCTGGGAGCGTTCTTCCGTGGCGAACCCGCGCCGGCGGTGCGGGTGGAAGCGGCCATCGAGACCGGCCTGCAGGCGGTCATCGTCGACGAGGCAGCCAACGCTGCCGAGGACACCGACGGTAGGTGGCGCTCGGACCCGGCAGGCCGGCAGTTGCTGGGGCCGGACGACCTGTCCGGCACGGAGCCCGGGTTCGCCGACCGTGCCGCCGCGGAGATCCGGGCCTGGCAGGAAGCGTTGATGGAGCTGATCCGCACCGAAGGCCAGGGCAAGCGGACCCAGGCCCGCTGGTTGTCGTTCGGCATCAACGGCCTTGGCGCCGCACTGATGATCGTCATGTTTTCGATGACCGCGGGACTGACCGGCCTCGAGATCGGCGTGGCCGGTGGCACCGCCGTCGTAGGCCAGCGCCTCCTGGAAGCCGTTTTCGGCGAGGACGCCGTGCGGCGGATGGCGGACCAGGCCCGGAAGGACCTGGCCACGCGCTGCGAGGGGCTGTTGAAGGATGAGCAGCAGAAGTTCCTGCAGCGGCTGCCGGCCGTCAACCCGGCCCTGGCGCAGGCACTGGCTGCGCAGGCCGGAGAGCTGGCGCGGTTGGCGGAGCGCGCGTGAGCCGGCACGGCGCGGCCCGCGGGTCCTCACGGCTGGACGGCCGGCTCCAGGGCCTCCAGGATGCCTGCGAACTCGGGGAGGGCGTGCTGCCGGACCAGGTGCTGCAGGAGGCGTTCGATGTCCTGGAACGGGCAAGTTCCCGCCGCTCCCTCTCCGGCGACCACACGGTGGTTGGTTTCTTTGGGGCCACGGGAAGCGGCAAGTCGTCCCTCTTCAACGCCGTGAGCGGCGCCGAGATCGCGACGGCGGCCGCCCGCCGTCCCACCACGTCGGAACCGTTGGCAGGGGTCTGGGGAGCAACAGGCAGCGAAGCCCTCCTCGACTGGCTCGAGGTGGGGCACCGCCACCACGCCGCGCCCGTGGACGGCTTCGCCGACGAAGGGACCGGCCTGATCCTGCTTGACCTCCCCGACTTCGACTCCACCCGCGCCGCCAACCGCAAGATCGTGCAGCGCATGGTGGGCATGGTTGACGTCCTGGTCTGGGTGCTCGATCCGCAGAAGTATGCCGACGCGGCCGTCCATAACGGGTTCCTGGCACCCCTTGCCTCCCATGGGGCCGTCACACTTGTGGTCCTGAACCAGGTGGACCGGCTGCCGGCGCATGATGTGCAGCCGGTGCTTGACTCGCTGCACGCGATCCTTGCCGGCGAAGGGCTGGGACAGGTCCGGGTGCTTCCTGCATCCGCCCTGACCGGGGCAGGAATCGGAGAGGTGCGCGCTGCGATCCGGAAGGTGGCCGTCCAGCGGCAGGCACAGTCCCGGCGGCTGGAAGCGGACATCAGCAAAGCTGCGGGGGACCTGGGGCTGGCTTCCGGTGACGGTGAGGCTGCAGGGACCCGGTCTACGGCCAAGGCGCGGCTCGCAGACGAACTGGCCATCGCGGCCAACGTGCCTGCCGTGGTGCGGGCCGTGGGGCAGTCGTACCGCCTTGAATCTGTGCGCCGTACCGGCTGGCCGGTAACCCGCTGGCTTTCCCGGTTCCGGGTTGACCCGCTGCGGCGGCTCAACCTGCGCAGCAGCGCTCCTGCCGGCCTGAACCGGACTTCACTGCCGCCGGCGGGTGCGCCGGAGCGGGCACGCACCGACGCAGCGGTCAGGGAGTTCGCGGACTCGGCCAGCGCCGGAGCACCCGGCCCGTGGCGGGCAGCCATCCGGGGGGCTGCGAGGACCGGGCGGGAGCGCCTGCCCGATGCGCTGGACCAGGCCATTGCCGGAACGGACCTGGGTGCCAACCGCAAGGCGTGGTGGTGGGGTGTGTTCAACGTGGTGCAGTGGCTGGCGCTGCTGATCCTGTTGGCTGGCCTGGGCTGGCTGGGCGTCCTGGCCGGGCTGGGATACCTTCAGCTGCCGGTGCCGGAGGTGCCGCGGGTGGAGGGATGGCCGGTGCCCACCCTGATGATTGCCTTCGGCGTGGTGTTGGGAATCTTCCTGGCGATCACCGGACGTTTCATTGCGGCCGGAGCTGCCCGGGCCAGGGCTGCCAGGGCACGACGACGGCTCAACAGTGCCGTTGCAGCGGCGGCGCAGGAGCTGGTGGTGGAGCCGGTGGAGGCGGAGGTTGCCAGGCTTGCGGCATTTACCAAAGCGCTGAAGAAAGCCGCGCGGCCGTAGGCCGTTGCCGGCCTGCAGGACCTAGCCGGCGGTGAGGGCGGCCGCGGCGTCCCGGACCTTGATCAGGGTGCGCAGGTTGCGGGTGGTGGTTGCGGCCTTGAACTTCGTTTTCGCGCTGACCTTGCTGAAGGGGCTGTCCAGGGTCCCGCCCACCGGTGCAAGCCAGGCAAGCGCCTCAGGCCCCAGCCGCTGCTGGACCTGGCTTTCAAGGGCTGACCCGGCCGCCTCCAGGTCGTCGAGGACGGCGGTGTCCGAGGACAGGGTGATGTAGGTGAGGGTGGACCTGTCGTCTTCCGGATAGGGACAGGCATCCACCAGTTTGGCCACCCGCGCGGCGTCCAGGACCACAACCCACGCTTCATAGCCGAAAGCGGCCCGGAGACATTTTTCGCACTCCTGTTTGACGGCTGCCGCGTCCAGGGTGCTGCTGAGCACCACGTTTCCACTGGCGAGCAGTGTCTTTGCGTCCGTGAAACCGCAGGTCTTGAGTGCGTCCCGCAAATCCGCCATCTTGATGTTGATCCCGCCCACATTGATGCCGCGGAGGAACACTGCATAGCTGCCCATGGGCCCAGCCTAGCGGCGTGGGCGGCCGGGGGAGTGGAACGTCCTAGTCGTTGTTCTTGCGGAGCGCTTCGGTGAGGATGCGTCCTGCATTGCAGACAACTTCGGCGTGGAGGCGCCCCGGCTGGCGGGTCAGCCGCTCAATGGGGCCGGAAATGGAGACGGCGGCAATCACCCGGCCGGACGGACCCCGCACCGGTGCCGAAACGGAGGCAACCCCCGGCTCACGCTCGCCCAGGCTCTGTCCCCAGCCCCGGCGTCGTACTCCTGCCAGGACGGTGGGCGTGAAACGGGCCGACTGCAGGCCCTCAAGCAGCCGGTCGTGGTCCTCCCAGGCAAGGAGGACCTGGGCGGCCGAGCCGGCCTTCATGGACAGCTGGGTGCCCACCGGGATGGTGTCGCGCAGGCCGATGGGGCGCTCGGCGGAGGCGACGCATACGCGCCAGTCACCCTGCCTGCGGAAGATCTGGGCGCTTTCGCCGGTGGCATCGCGCAGCTGCATGAGTACGGGCCCGGCCGAGGCGATCAGGCGGTCCTCGCCGGCGGCGGAGGCGAGCTCCACCAGCCTGCTGCCGAGCACGAAGCGGCCCTGGATGTCGCGGCTGACCAGCCGGTGGTGCACCAGCGCCAAAGCGAGGCGGTGGACAGTGGGCCGGGCCAGGCCGGTGGCGGCTACCAGCTGTGCCAGCGTGGTGGGGCCGGCCTCAAGGGCATCAAGCACCTGGGCCGCTTTATCAATGACACCGACTCCACTAGAATTGTCCATGTAATGATATTGCCGTCTCAATATCTGAGATGCAAATCTTTCGGCTGGCGCAGCGCGGAGCCGTCCTGATTCAGTTGGATCATTCAGCCAAACAGCAGTGAAGGGAGATGGCCATGGCAAAGACATTGGCCGAGAAAGTCTGGGACGCACACGTGGTGCGCAAAGGTGACGGCGATGGAGCCAACGCCCAGCCAGACCTTCTGTACATCGACCTCCATCTGGTCCACGAGGTCACGTCCCCGCAGGCTTTTGAAGGCCTGCGCCTGGCCGGGCGCACGCTGCGCCGGCCTGACCTGACCATCGCCACCGAAGACCACAACACCCCCACGCTTGACATCGACAAGCCCATCGCCGATCTCACCAGCCGCACCCAGATCCAGACCCTGCGCAACAACTGCGCCGAGTTCGGCGTCCGGCTGCACAGCCTCGGCGACGCCGAGCAGGGCATCGTCCACGTGGTGGGTCCCCAGCTGGGCCTCACCCAGCCCGGCATGACCGTTGTCTGCGGCGACTCGCACACCTCCACCCACGGCGCCTTCGGCGCGCTGGCCATGGGCATCGGCACCTCCGAAGTGGAGCATGTCATGGCCACCCAGACGCTGTCGCTCAAGCCGTTCAAGACCATGGCCATCAACGTCGAGGGCACGCTGCGCCCGGGTGTGAGCGCCAAGGACATTATCCTCGCCGTGATCGCCAAGATCGGCACCGGCGGCGGCCAGGGCTACGTCCTGGAATACCGTGGCTCCGCCATCCGGGCGCTCTCCATGGAAGCGCGGATGACCATCTGCAACATGTCCATCGAGGCCGGCGCCCGGGCCGGCATGGTGGCACCCGACCAGACCACTTACGAGTACATGAAGGGCCGCCCCCACGCGCCTGAAGGCGCGGACTGGGACGCCGCCGTCGAGTACTGGAACACGCTGCGTACCGACGACGACGCCACCTTCGACGTGCAGGTGGACCTGGACGCCAACACGCTGGAGCCGTTCGTCACCTGGGGCACCAACCCCGGCCAGGGTGTATCCCTGTCCGGGTCCGTGCCGTCGCCCGGGGACTTCGGTGACGAAAACGCCAAGGCCGCCGCCGAGCGCGCCCTGCAGTACATGGGGCTCAAGGCCGGCACGCCGATGAAGGACATCCGGGTAGATACCGTGTTCCTCGGTTCCTGCACCAACTCCCGGATCGAGGACCTGCGGGCCGCAGCGGACATCATCCGCGGCCGCGAAAAGGACCCGCAGGTCCGCATGCTGGTGGTGCCCGGCTCGGCCCGCGTCCGGCTCGAAGCCGAGGCCGAGGGCCTGGACAAGGTCTTCAAAGACTTCGGCGCCGAATGGCGCTTCGCCGGCTGCTCCATGTGCCTGGGCATGAACCCGGACCAGCTGGAGCCGGGGGAGCGGTGCGCCTCCACCTCCAACCGCAACTTCGAGGGACGCCAGGGCAAGGGCGGGCGCACGCACCTGGTCTCGCCGGTGGTGGCCGCCGCCACGGCTGTGCGCGGCACGCTCAGCTCGCCGTCGGATCTTGAACCGGCTCCCGAACCCGCAGCCATCCGCATCGACGCAGCCTAGGACATCACCATGGAAAAGTTCACCAAGCACACCGGCATTGGAGTCCCGCTGCGCCAGAGCAACGTTGACACCGACCAGATCATCCCCGCGGTGTACCTCAAGCGCATCACCCGGACAGGCTTCGAGGACGCCCTGTTCTCGGCATGGCGGAAGGACTCCTCCTTCATCCTGAACCAGGAGCCGTACAGCGCGGGCTCGGTCCTGGTGGCCGGCCCGGACTTCGGAACCGGGTCCTCCCGTGAGCACGCCGTCTGGGCGTTGAAGGACTACGGCTTCAAGGCCGTGCTGTCGTCCCGCTTTGCTGACATTTTCCGCGGCAACTCGGGCAAGCAGGGGCTGCTCGCCGCCCAGGTGGCCCAGGACGACATCGAGCTCATCTGGAAGGAACTCGAGAACGCGCCGGGCACCCAGGTCACGGTGGATCTCGAGTCCAAAACCGTGGTGTGCGGCAACATCGTGGCACCGTTCGACATTGACGACTACACCCGCTGGCGGCTCCTGGAAGGCCTGGACGACATCGGGCTGACGCTCCAGCACGAGGCCGACATCACCGCGTACGAGGCGACCCGCCAGGCGTTCAAGCCCAAGACCCTGCCGGCGAAGCTTTCCTAGCCCCTGGGCCACCATCCCGGCGGCGGTGCGCAGCGGGCGAAGGCCGCGCCACGCCCCGCCGCCGGTGCCCCCTTATTTCGGTTCGGTAACGCGACCTCCTATGCTTGGTTGGAGCCTTTGCAAGGTTTTGGGGGCTAGTGATCGTGAGGAAACCGGTATATGAGTAGTGTTCTGACAATCCGCGGCGGTGTCCCGCTTACAGGCCGCGTCAGCGTCCGTGGGGCAAAGAACCTTGTCCCCAAGGCAATGGTGGCGGCGCTGCTGGGCAACGAACCCTCGGTGTTGCGGAACGTTCCGGAAATCAAGGACGTGGAGGTTGTCACCTCGCTCCTGCAGCTGCATGGCGTGACGGTGGAGAAAGACCCCGTCAACGGCGACCTGACCCTTGACCCCAAGGCTGCCAAGACCGCCCCGAGCACCGCGATCGACGCCCACGCCGGCGACTCCCGCATTCCCATCCTGCTCTGCGGGCCCTTGATCCATGCGATCGGCGAGGCCTTCATCCCGGACCTGGGCGGCTGCAAGATCGGCGACCGGCCCATCGACTACCACCTCGATGTCCTGCGGCAGTTCGGCGCCGTCGTGGAGAAGCGCCCCGGCGGCATCCACATTTCGGCCCCCAAAGGGCTGCATGGAGCCAAGATCTCCCTCCCGTACCCGTCTGTGGGTGCCACGGAACAGGTCCTGCTGAGCGCCACCCGCGCCGAGGGCATCACCGAACTCTCCGGTGCTGCCACCGAACCGGAAATCATCGATCTCATCGCTGTGCTCCAGAAGATGGGCGCCATCATCAGCGTCCAGACCGACCGCACCATCCGCATCGAGGGCGTCCGCGACCTTGGCGGGTACAACCACCGGGCCCTCTCGGACCGCAACGAGTCCGCATCCTGGGCGTCCGCTGCGCTGGTGACCCGCGGCGACATCTTCGTCGAGGGCGCCTCCCAGCGCGACATGATGACCTTCCTGAACACCTACCGCAAGGTGGGCGGCGGAATGGACATCGGCGAGGACGGCATCCGCTTCTACCACAAGGGCGGAAAGCTGAACCCGCTGGTCCTCGAAACGGACGTCCACCCGGGCTTCATGACCGACTGGCAGCAGCCGCTGGTGGTGGCCCTGACCCAGGCCGAAGGCGTATCGATCGTCCACGAAACCGTGTACGAGAACCGCTTCGGTTTCACGGATGCGCTCATCCGCATGGGCGCCAGCATCCAGGTGCACCGGGAATGCCTGGGCAGCGTTCCCTGCCGGTTTGGCCAGCGGAACTTCCTCCACTCGGCCGTCATTTCCGGCCCCACCCAGCTCAAGGGAACCGACATCGACGTCCCGGACCTCCGCGGCGGCTTCAGCCACCTGATCGCAGCACTGGCCGCATCGGGCACTTCGCGTGTCACCGGTATCGACATCATCAACCGCGGCTACGAGCGCTTCACCGAGAAGCTTGCCGGCCTCGGTGCCGATTTCGACATCACCACCACGAAGTAGAGCGGGACCGTGAAGGAATCTGCCAAGAGCAGGGCCACATTTGTGTTCATCGCCGGCGTCGTCCGGCCCCTGATGAACCTTATGATGTCCAAAACGTGGGAAGGCACGGAAAAACTTCCCGCAGGCGGCTTCATTGCCGCGCCCAACCACTGCACCGAAATCGATCCCCTGGTGGTGGGGCACATGCTCTACAACCAGAAACGGGCCCCCCACTTCCTTGCCAAGGCAACACTGTTCAAGGTTCCCGGCCTGGGCCCGCTCCTGCGCGCCACCAAGCAGGTGCCGGTGGAGCGTTCGACGGCGGGAGCGAACCGGTCGCTGCAGGTGGCCCAGGAAATTGTGGCTGAGGGCGGCGCAATCATCATTTACCCGGAGGGCACGCTGACCCGCGACCCCGGGCTGTGGCCGATGAAGGGACATACCGGCGCGGCACGGCTGGCCCTCGAGGGTGGCATCCCTGTGGTTCCCATCGCCCACTGGGGTGCGCACGAGGTCTTCCCCAGGTACGGCAAGCGGTTCCACCTGTTCCCGCGGAAGCGTTCCCGGGTGGTCGTGGGCGATCCCGTGGACCTGAGCGCCTTCAAGGGCCGTCCCCTGGACAAGGCCACACTCGGCGAGGCCACCGAACTCATCATGGACGCCATCACGGACCTCCTCGCCGGCCTGCGCGGAGAACAACCGCCGGCCGAGCGCTGGGACCCTTCCAAGCAGCAGCAGTCCAAGCACGGCCGGTTCGTGGACCGCGGGCAGCAGCCGGGCGCGGGAACCGAAGCCCAGTGACCGCTGACGGAAAGCCGGGAGCGGCCCGCACAGTGGCCGTCCTCGGTGCGGGATCATGGGGGACTACGTTCGCGAAGGTCCTTGCCGACGCCGCCATTGCCACGGGCACCCCGCGTGCGATCAAGCTGTGGGGCAGGCGCGCCGAAGTAGTGGACGAGATCAACACCAGCCACCGCAACAGCGACTACCTCAAGGACATCGTCCTGCCGGAAAGCATCACCGCCTCCACCGAGGTCCGTGAGGTGCTGGCCGGGGCTGAGCTTGTGGTGGTCGCCGTTCCGGCCCAGTCCCTCCGTCCGCAGCTTCGGGAATGGAAGGACATGATCGCCCCCGGGGCCGTCGTCGTCTCCCTCATGAAAGGCCTGGAGCTGGGAACTGACGCCCGGATGAGCGAAGTCATCAGCCAGGAACTGGGCCTGCCGCAGGAACGCATCGCGGTAGTCTCCGGACCCAACCTGGCCATGGAAATTGCCCGCGAGGAGCCCACGGCGTCAGTGGTGGCGTGCACTGATTCCGCGACGGCCGGCTGGCTGGCGAGGACCTGCACGGCCCCATACTTCCGGCCCTACACCACGGCGGACGTCGTCGGCGTTGAAATCGGCGGCATCGTCAAGAACGTGATTGCCCTGGCCGTGGGTATCTGCGAGGGAAAGCAGATGGGGGACAACACCAAAGCCTCCGTCATTACCCGTGGCCTGGCCGAAACATCCCGCCTGGCCCTTGCACTGGGCGGCGAAGCCAAGACCATGGCCGGTCTTGCCGGCCTCGGCGACCTCGTGGCAACGTGCTCCTCCGCGCTGTCCCGCAACCACACCGCAGGGCGGCTGTTGGGCGAGGGCCTGACGCTCGAGGAAGTGGGCCGAAAGATGACCCAGACCGCCGAAGGCATCAAATCCGGCCAGGCCGTCCATGAACTTGCCGGCAAGCTCGGCGTCGAAATGCCTATCACTGCCGCCGTCGTGGCGGTACTGGCAGGCAAGCTGTCCGTTGACCAACTTGGGCCGGTTCTGCTGTCCCGGGAACTGAAACCTGAAGGCGATTACTGACCATGTCCCAAGACACACCCACCACGGGTCAAACAGCCACGAGGAAACCGCGCGTTGCCGTGCTCTTCGGCGGCCGGTCCAGCGAGCACGCCGTCAGCTGCGTCACCGCGGCAGGCGTGCTGGGTGCCATCAACAAGGACAAGTACGAGGTCATTCCCATCGGAATCGCCAAGACCGGCCAATGGGTCCTCGCCCCCGCCGAAACCGCCGAATGGTCCCTCGCGGCCTCGTCGCTTCCTGAAGTCGTTCCGTCCCCGGAAACGGTTACGTTGGCCGAGATCGGCGGGGAGCACCAGCTGATCGTGGCCTCGCCCAACCAGGTTCCGCAGGAACTGGGGGCCGTGGATGTGGTCTTCCCGCTGCTGCATGGCCCCTTTGGCGAGGACGGCACCATCCAGGGACTCCTCGAACTGTCCGACACCCGGTACGTCGGTGCCGGAGTGCTGGCGTCCGCCGTCGGCATGGACAAGCACTACATGAAGGTGGTCTTCGAAGCAGCCGGGCTGCACGTCGGGCCGTACGTGGCCGTGACGGACAGGCAGTGGCGCAAGGACCCCGAAGCTGTCCGGAAACAGGTGGACCGGCTGGGCTTCCCCGTCTTCGTCAAACCGGCCCGCGCTGGTTCCTCCATGGGAATCTCCAAAGTCGACTCCCTCGAGGAGCTGGATGCGGCCATCGAGGAAGCCCGGCGGCACGACCTGAAGCTGGTGATCGAAGCCGGCATCGTGGGACGCGAAATCGAGTGCGCGGTCCTGGAAGGCCGGGGCACTGACGCGCCGCGGACATCGATGCCCGGCGAAATCTCCGTGGCCGGAGGTACGCACGAGTTCTATGACTTCAATGCCAAGTACGTCGAGGACGATGCAGCATCCCTCAGCTGCCCGGCCGACATGCCCGCGGAGGCCATCGCCCGGGTGCGGGAGCTGGCCGCAGCCGCATTTGATGCCGTGGGTGCCGAAGGCCTCAGCCGCGTGGATTTCTTCTACACCCCGGACGGCGAGTTGATCATCAACGAGATCAACACCATGCCCGGCTTCACGCCCAAAAGCATGTACCCCCAGATGTGGGCAGCTTCAGGCCTTGGGTACGCCGACCTCATTGACGAACTGATCTACCTGGCCCTGCACCGCAACACCGGCCTCCGCTGATCCCCACCGGCACCCTGACCTCGCTTCGCTTCGGCCAGGGAACCCAGCCGGCGTGGGCCCACCACCGGCACCCTGACCTCGCTTCGCTTCGGCCAGGGAACCCTACTGGCTCTTGGGCAGGTTCTGCAGATCCTCCTGGCCCACGCAGTTCCGCGTTGACGGAATTTTGCCGGCAGCGGCCGCCAGGTCCGCGAGCACTGTCGCGGAGCTGATCTTGTCCGGATCCATCACGATTTCCGTAGCCGGTTCCCTGCCATAGGTGGTCAGCGTCCACGCCGGATCGCCTTCCTTGATCACCCAGTCAACCCCGTTGACGGTGACGCACCGGTCGGTGGTCGGCCCCGGCACGTTGACGCCGCAGCGGAGGATGACCAGCGAAGGATCGCCCCAGGCCGCAGTGGCCTGGCTGTTGGTCTTCCGCAGCTTCGAATCGCCAATGGCATCGGGCAGGGCCACCATCATGGGCGCGCACGCCGGGTTGGCGGCGTCCTTTGCGGCGGTGACATCCACTGCGGCGGAGCAGGATGCCAGGGAAAGGGCGGCAATTGCACCAACCACCGCCATCCTGGCGGCGCGGGCGGACAGGGGCAGCTGGGGATGGTGCATGGTTCCAGCCTATCGCCGCCGCCGTCCACGTCCGGACAGAATGTCGGCCGGGCGCGGTAGCGTAGTGGCGTGCCTGAAGACCTTCGTAACCGCATAGACCACCAGCCCACCGTGGCCGGGCTTTCCGAAGCCGACCTGCTGGCCCGGATCTTTCCGCGCCTCCGGACGGAGGCCGGATACACTGCAAGCACGCTGCTTGGGCCGGGGGACGACGCCGCCATTGTCGCGGCACCGGACGGGCGAACCGTCATCAGCATCGACACCCAGGTCCAGGACCAGGATTTCCGGCTCCTGTGGCCGAGCGGCTACCGCACCACCGGGTTCGACGTCGGCTGGAAGGCAGCAGCGCAAAACCTCAGTGACATCAATGCCATGGGCGCCCGGGCCACCTCGATGGTGGTCAGCCTCACGCTCCCCGTAAACACCCCGGTCGCCTGGGTAGAGGACCTGGCGGACGGGCTGGCAGCCGGAATCCGGGAACTCGGGGCAGTCCACTGTTCCGTGGCGGGCGGCGACCTCGGCCGCGGCCGGGAAATTTCCGTGACCGCCGCTGTCCTTGGAACCCTCGACGGCGCCCGGCCGGTGCTCCGTTCCGGTGCCCGGCCGGGGGACATCCTGGCGCTCGCGGGAACCGTGGGCCATGCGGCAGCAGGCCTTGCCCTCCTCGAGTCGGGAATCGGGGTGGATACCCTGACGCCCGCGGAGCATGCCTTCGTCGACCTGCAGTGCCGCCCGCGGCCGCCGTTGGAAGCAGGCCCTGCAGCCCGGGAGGCAGGGGCCACAGCCATGCTGGATGTATCGGACGGACTCCTGCGCGACGGAAAGCGGCTCGCCGCCGCGAGCGGTGTCGCCGTTGCCCTCGACCCGGCACGCCTGGCCCGGTTGGCGGAACTCCTGGGACCCGCTGCGGCGCGGCTGGGAGCGGATGCGGCGCCATGGGTGCTCGGCGGGGGTGAGGACCACGGGCTGCTGGCCACATTCCCTGCCGATGTTCAGCTGCCACCCGGATTCACTGCGATAGGCTCGATACATGCACTCGGCACCGACGAAGGCCCGGGTGTCCTGATAGCTGGCCGGGCCGCGGACACCGGGGGATGGGATCACTTTGCACACTAAGGTTGCCGCCAACGCGCTGGCCATGAAGAGGTGGCTGGGCAAGGCTGAAACTGCGCTGGGAAACCACAGCGACCGGCTCAACGCCATCAATATCTTTCCGGTGGCTGACGGTGATACCGGCACAAACCTCTACCTCACGGTCCGCGCTGCGGCGCGTTCGCTGGTGCTGGACCCCGACCAGCCTGCCCCGGTGGACGTCGGGGAAGTCCTCTCGATGGCCGGCCAGGCTGCCATGGAGGAGGCGCGGGGAAATTCCGGGACCTTGTTCTCGGTGTTCCTCTGTGCGGCAGCTGAACCGCTGGCCGGACATACCCGGTTGACGTCCACCCTGCTCTCGGCGGCCCTGAACCGTGCGCAGATCCGGGCGTGGTCTGCCCTCAGCGATCCCGTTCCCGGGACCATGCTTTCCGTCATGGAAGCGGCGGCACGTGCGGCCGCCGCCGTGGACGCCGGCCAGGACGGCGACGACAGCAACCATGCCCTGGGCCTTGCCCTGGACGCGGCGGTGGAGGGGGCGTTGGCCGCCGTGATCCACACCGAAGAACAGCTCGATGCGCTCCAGTCTGCCCACGTGGTGGATGCAGGCGGCGTGGGAATGCTGCTGATCCTTGACTGCCTCCGCTCCGCCGTCATGGGGGAGGAGCTGCAGGGGGAGCTTCTCGATGGCCTCCACGGCTACGATGTTTCTGATCCCCACATCCACACGTCCATGCCTGCCGACGACGGCGTGGAAGTCATGTGCACCATCAGCCTGTCGCCATTGAATGCCGCCACCCTGCGGCAGCGTCTCGACGAAATCGGCGAGTCAGTGATCATGAGCCAGGTGGGCAACGGGCCGGACGCCGATGGCAACTACCGGTGGCGCGTGCACGTGCACGTGCCCGACGCCGCCCCGGCGGTGGGGATTATCCGGTCCCTGGGCGAACCTTCCCAGATCAGCATCAGCGAACTGGCCCTGCCGCGGGACCCGGGTGCGGACGCGGTGAACACCGGCGGGCATGAGCGCTGAACTGGAACTCGCCCTGGAGCGGCGGATCGGGAAGCGCTCAGCGGCGGTCATTGAGAAACACCTCGGCATCACCACCGTAGAGGGCCTCCTGAACTACTACCCCCGCCGCTACATGAGCCGCGGGGAGTTGACCCCCATCGCAGAGCTTCCGCTCGATGAGGACGTGACCCTGATAGCCAGGGTCCTCTCCAGCAGCACCCGGCAGATGCAGGCGCGGCGCGGGACCATCACCGACGTCATCGTCTCAGACGACGACGGGAAGCAGGGCCTGCGGCTGGTTGGGGGGCGGGATTACACCGGCAAGGTTCCGGGCACCCTGAAAATCAGCTTCTTCAACGGGTTCAAGGCGAAGAACGAGCTCCTGCAGGGCCGCCGTGCCTTGTTTTCGGGCCGGGTCACCAGTTTCAAGGGAAAGCTGGGCCTTACCAACCCCGACTTCCAGCTCCTGGACGAAGATCCGTTCAGCGACGCCGGAAAAGACCCTGGGAAACTTGCCGCCATGCCAATACCGGTCTATCCGGCCACGGCCAAACTGCCCAGCTGGAAGATCCAGAAGGTGATCGCCACGCTGCTCGAAACTTCCGACCTTGGTTCGCTGCCGGACCCGGTTCCCCCGGAGGTCGCCGCGAGGGAAGGCTTCCTGCCCGTCGCAGACGCCTACCGCCTCATCCACGTTCCCGAAACCGCCGGCGACTGGAAGCGTGCCCGCGACCGTTTCCGTTACCAGGAAGCACTGGTGCTGCAGTCAGCGCTGGCCCGGCGCCGGGCCCAGCTTGCCGCGGAGGAAGCCACCGCCCGGCGTCCTGTCAATGACGGAATCCTGGCCGCATTCGACCACGCGCTGCCGTTCACGCTCACGGCCGGCCAGGCCTCCGTCGGCAAGACCCTGGCCGCGGAACTGGCGCAGGACACGCCCATGAACCGGCTGTTGCAGGGTGAAGTGGGTTCCGGGAAAACCGTCGTGGCGTTGCGTGCCATGCTCCAGGTGGTGGACGCAGGCGGCCAGGCCGCGCTCCTTGCCCCCACCGAAGTACTCGCCGCCCAGCACTTCGACTCCATCCGGCGAACCCTCGGTCCGCTTTCCAGCGACGGACTCCTGGGCGGCTTGGCCGCCGGCGACGGGCCTTCCGTCCAGGTCACGCTGCTCACCGGGTCCATGCCTACGGCGGCACGGAAGCAGGCAATGCTCGACGCCGCCTCCGGGACCGCAGGAATCATCATCGGCACCCACGCACTGCTCAGCGACAACGTCTCCTTCTATGACCTCGGCTTGATCGTGGTGGACGAACAGCACCGCTTTGGCGTGGAACAGCGCGATGCCCTGCGGGCCAAAGCCCGCAAACCGCCGCACCTGCTCGTCATGACCGCCACGCCCATTCCCCGCACGGTAGCGATGACCGTGTTTGGCGACCTTGAGACCTCCACCCTCGACGAACTGCCCAAGGGCCGGGCACCGATCACCACCCACCTCGTGGGCCTTGCGGAAAATCCCGGCTGGGTGGCACGGATCTGGGCACGTGCCCGGGAAGAGATCGACGCCGGCCACCAGGTGTACGTGGTCTGTCCCAAGATCGGAACGGACGACGACGGCGACTTCAGCCCCGGCGAGGCCGCACCTTCCGGCATGGACACAGAGGAGACGCGGGAGCTCGCGTCCGTCACCGCCGTCGTGGACCATCTCCAGGGCGAGCCCTCGCTGGCAGGGGTGCCGCTGGCTCCCCTGCACGGACGCCAGGACCCCGACTTGAAGACGGAGACCATGGCCGGGTTCACCGCCAACCGCATCAAGCTGCTCGTCTCCACCACCGTGATCGAAGTGGGGGTCGACGTGCACAACGCCACGCTGATGGTCATCCTGGACGCTGACAGGTTCGGAATCTCCCAGCTCCACCAGCTTCGCGGCCGCGTGGGCCGCGGCGGACTGCCAGGAACCTGCCTGTTGGTAACCGCCCTCGAACCCGGCCACCCCAGCAGGCGGCGGCTGGACGCGGTCGCTGCCACGACGGACGGGTTCGTCCTCTCGCAGGAGGACCTCAAGCTGCGGCGCGAGGGCGATATCCTTGGTGCTTCCCAGTCCGGCGGCCGGTCCACACTGAAGCTGCTCCGGGTCCTTGAACATGAAGACGTGATAGCCCGGGCCAGGGACGACGCACAGGCAATCGTTGGCGGGGACCCGCTGCTGTCCGGCCACCCCGAGCTCGCCGGGGCCATCGAGAAGTATCTCAACCCCGAGAAGGAGGCGTTCCTTGAACGCGGTTAGCAACGACGTGGCCGGCGCGGCCGAACTGCGGTGGGTGCGGTGACGCGGATCATCGCCGGCGCGGCCGGCGGCACGCCGCTGGCCGCGGTCCCGGGATCGTTGACCCGGCCCACGACGGACCGCGTCAAGGAAGCGCTGTTTTCCCGCCTGGATGCCTTTGACGTGCTTGCCGGCGCCCGGGTACTGGATCTCTACGCCGGTTCCGGTGCCCTGGGGGTGGAAAGCGGCAGCCGGGGTGCACGGTCGGTGGACCTCGTCGAGTCGGACGCCAAAGCCAGTGCCGTGTGCCAGCGCAACGCGGACCTCATCAACGGGGTGCTGGGCGCTAAGACCGTGACGGTTCACCGGTCCAAGGTGGAGCCGTTCCTTGACCGCGCTGCGGCGGCGGCCGCCTGGGACGTCGTGTTCCTGGACCCGCCGTATCCGCTGGAGGACGGCACGCTCGCCGCCGTGCTGCAGAAGCTCGCCGGCCATTTGGGGTCCGGAGCCGTGGTGGTGGTGGAACGTTCGTCACGCTCCCCGGAACCAGGGTGGCCGGAAGGGATGACGCGTTTCGCCGAAAAGAAATACGGGGAAACCAGGCTGTGGTTCGCGGAGCCGTCGGTGCCCGATGCCATTTCCGCTGACGACCTGCCGGACGTGGCAGAGGGATAGGGCCTTGGGCCTAAGCCGAGAAGGGGTCGAGGTCCACTCCGGACAGGACCCGGGCAGGGTGGGGGCCGCGGGCGGCCAGCTCTGTTGTCCACGAGTCCGGCCAGGGGTCCTGCGTTCCTGCCAGGATGACGTTTCCCGGATACCGTCCGTCGAACATTCCGGCTTCCCCGAACGCCGCAACATCGGCCATGGCAGCGCGCATGGCGGCCACCTGGCTCCTGACAAGCGTGAGCGCCGGTTCGTCCCCGACATTGACGATCAGGAGCCCGCCCGGGCTTAGTCGGTCCCTGGCTTCACGGTAGAAACCGTCCGTGGCGATGTGGACCGGCGCCTCCGGTCCGGAGAAGATGTCCAGGATCACGACGTCGAACGCCAGGCCGGGGTCCAGCGCACCGAGCGCTTCGCGGGCGTCGCCGATGATGGTGGTCAGGTTGGTTCCTTCGGGCATGGGAAGGTGCCGCAGGACGAAGTCCAGCAGTTCGCGCTCCAGCTCAACTGCATACTGCACTGAGCCCGGACGGGTCGCCTGGATGTACCGCGCCAGGGTCAACGCGCCCGCTCCCAGGTGGAGCGCCGTGATTGGTCGTCCGGGCGGCGCAGCAAGATCCACGAGGTGTCCGATCCGGCGCAGGTATTCGTAGAAGATGTCTTCCGGCCGGTCAAGGTTGACGTGCGACTGTTCGGCTCCGCCGATGCTGAGCACGTAGCCGCCGTCGGTAAAGGCATCAGGCTCGATGGTGGCGTGCTGGCCGGCGGTGCGCAGGAAACGGCTGGCGGCCCCGCGGGTGGGCATCAGAGCCTGCCGCGCAGGGTTGCCAACCGCGCGGCGGCCTCCTCCAGGACATTGGTCTTCTTGCAGAAGGCAAAGCGGAGCAGGCTGCGCGTCCGCTCGGCGCCTTCCGGATGGCAGAAGACCGGAACGGGAATGGCTGCGACCCCCACCAGTTCCGGCAGCCGCCGGGCGAGGTCCAGGGCATCGGTGATGCCCAGCGGTGCGGTGTCCACGTTGACGAAGTAGGTGCCCTGCGGGGTGAAGACGTCAAAGCCGGCGGCCCGGAGCCCGGCGCTGAGAATGTCCCGTTTCTGCTCCAAGGCAGAAGCGATGCCCGTATAGAAATCATCGGGGAGGGCCAAACCCTTGGCGATCGCTGCCTGGAACGGCGTACCCGAACTGTAGGTCAGGAACTGCTTTACCGTGCGGACGGCGGCCACCAGTTCCTCCGGCCCGCTCAGCCAGCCGATCTTCCAGCCGGTGAGGGAAAAGGTCTTGCCGGCAGAGGAGATGGTGATGGTCCGCCCGGCAGCGCCCGGAAGGGTGGCCACCGGGGTGTGGCCCACGCCGAAGGTGAGGTGCTCATACACTTCATCGGTGATGATGATGCTGCCGTGCCGGCCGGCAAGGTCCACCACCCGCTGCAGGACCGCGGGTGGAAACACAGCGCCGGTGGGATTGTGCGGGTTGTTCAGCAGCACCACCTTGGTCCGCACGCTGAACGCCGCCTCCAATGCCGCCACGTCCGGCATGAAGTCCGGGGCAGCCAGGGGAACGGTGGTGTGGGTGGCCCCGGAAAGCCCGATGACCGCACCGTAGGAGTCGTAGAACGGCTCGAACGTCAGGACCTCATCGCCCGGTCCTGCAAAAGCCAGCAGGGCAGCGGCGATGCCTTCAGTGGCCCCGGTGGTGATGATGACTTCCGTTGACGGATCCGGAGCCAGGCCGTAGAAGCGCTCCTGGTGCGCGGCTACCGCCTCGCGGAGTTCGGAGAGGCCCTTGCCCGGCGCGTACTGGTTGGCGCCGGACGCTATGGCCGCCCGGGCCGCCTCCCTGATTTCAACCGGCCCGTCCTCGTCGGGGAAGCCTTGTCCCAGGTTGATGGCGCCCGTCCTGACGGCCAGGGTTGTCATCTCTTCGAAGATGGTCACTCCCAGTCCGCCGTCCGCGGCCAGGAGGTTTGCCCCGAGCGCGGTGCGCTGCCAGGGAGCAGGTGCCAGGGGTGTGGAAAGTTCCCGTGCTGGATGCATCCAGTCATGGTATCCCGGGCTTTCCATGCGGTAGGTTCGGAGCATGAGACGCGCTGTGTGCCCCGGATCCTTCGACCCCATCCACAACGGCCATCTCGAAGTCATTGCCAGGGCTGCCGGCCTGTTTGATGAGGTCATTGTGGCCATTTCCACCAACTATGCGAAGAAGTACATGTTCAGCCTGGAGGAGCGGCTGGACATGGCGCGCGAGACGTTGGCTTCGCTCAAGGGCATCGTGGTGGAGCCTGTTGGCGCGGGACTCCTCGCGGAATACTGCCGCCACCGGGGGGTGTCCGCCATCGTCAAAGGGCTCCGGTCGTCGTCGGACTTTGACTACGAGCTCCCCATGGCCACCATGAACCGGCAGTTGAGCGGCGTGGAAACGGTCTTCCTCCCGGCCGAGGCCAGCTACCTGCATTTGTCCTCCACCCTGATCAAGGAGGTGGCGTCCCTGGGCGGAAGCGTCTCGGACTACGTTCCCCGGTCAGTGCACCGGCGCATCGTTGCCGGCGAGCCTTCGCCGGATCAGCAGCCGAGGCGGTAGGCTGGATCGGTACTTCGGCGTTGCCCGCTGCCGGTTTGAGTCACCATGGCTCTTCAGGCTAAGATGGTACGTCGGTCATATGTTCAACAGGAGTTCTCATTAACAGAGATGCTGGTTCGCCCCTGGCGTTCGACGTCAAGGACCTCGGGCGCAGCCCGGGAAGCATGCGGACACTGACGGAACATGTACCCGCACCGGGTGATCTTGGTGTGGCGCTCATTGGTGTTCAGGAAGGCTCGGATGTCGAGCTCGACCTGAGGCTGGAGGCCGTACACGAAGGAATTCTGGTATCAGGAACTGTCCTCGCCGAAGTAACCGGCGAGTGCGGCCGATGCCTGGATCCCCTTGCGTATGACCTTGAGGTCAATGTGCAAGAACTTTTCTTCTACGAGGGCACTGAGCTCTCGGACGGAGAAGAAGATGAAGAGCAACGTCGAGTCGAGCACGATGTAATCGATCTTGAACCGGTGTTGCGGGACGCGGTTGTCACCAATCTGCCGTTCCAGCCGGTGTGCCGGGAAGACTGCCAGGGCCTTTGCTCCGAATGCGGAGTTCGCCTGGAAGACGAGCCGGGGCACCACCACGAGGTCCTGGATCCTCGCTGGGCTGCCCTAGCTGATATGGCTAAGCCTGACCGGCAAAATTGATTTGTACGTGTTTGTCTAGAGAGAAATGAGTTAGCCGTGGCTGTTCCCAAGCGGAAAATGTCTCGCTCGAATACCCGCGCCCGCCGCTCGCAGTGGAAGGCGACCGCCCCCCACCTGGTGAAGACCGTTGAGAACGGGCAGGTCACCTACAGCCTGCCGCACCAGGCAAAGGTCGTTACCGACTCTGCTGGCACTGCGCTGTTCCTTGAGTACAAGGGCCGCAAGGTCGCTGACGTCTAATCGGCCCAACAGGCTGACTGATGTCTTCAACTGAAGAGCTTCTGAAGCGTCTCGGTGTCACTATTGACGCCGGGACGCTTCGTCTTGCGCTGACCCACCGCTCGTACGCATACGAGAACGGCGGCATCCCCACCAACGAGCGGCTCGAATTCCTGGGCGACTCCATCCTGGGGTTCTCCGTGACCGACGCCCTGTACCGGGACAACCCGGACCTGCCCGAAGGCGAACTCGCCAAGCGCCGGTCCGCCGTCGTCAGCACCCGGGCCCTGGCCGGCATCGGCCGTAGCCTGGGCATCGGCGAGTACATCTACCTGGGTCAGGGCGAGAAGCTCACCCACGGGAAAAACAAGGCGTCCATCCTCGCGGACACCATGGAGGCCCTGATCGGGGCCACCTATGTCTCCAACGACATCGAGACCGCGCGCCAACTCGTCATGCGGCTGATCGGACCGTTGCTGAAGGACGCCGCTGTCCTGGGCGCCGGCACCGACTGGAAGACCAGCATCCAGGAACTCGCGGCCAGCCGGCAGCTTGGCAGCATCCACTACGCGGTGGACGGGACCGGCCCGGATCACGCCCGCACCTTCACCGCTGTCCTGAACATCGGCGGAAACACCTACGGCAAGGGTTCCGGGCATTCCAAGAAGGAAGCGGAGCAGGAAGCGGCCGCGGACGCCTGGCGGGTGCTTTCCGGCGCCGAAACCCGGAATGCTGCCGGCACTTCGGCTGGTTCCGTCACCGCCAAGTAGCGTCCCGTGCCTGAACTGCCCGAGGTCGAAGTGGTGCGCCGCGGCCTGGTGAACTGGGTCCGCGGCAGGACCATCAGCGCTGTTGACGTCCTTGATCCCCGCTCCATCCGCCGCCATGCCCTGGGCGCGGGGGATTTCGTCGGCAACCTCCAGGGCGCAACCGTCAGCGACGTCGTGCGCCGCGGCAAATTCCTGTGGATGCCGCTGACGGACGGCCCCGCTGCACCGGAAAACCCTGAAACCGCAGCGCTGCCGGATGTTGCACTGATGGCTCACCTGGGGATGAGCGGCCAGCTCTTGATGCAGGATCAGGACGTCCCCGACGAAAAGCACCTCAAGGTCAGGCTTCGCCTCAGTCCCCGCGACGGCATGCCGGCCCAGCTGCGGTTCGTTGACCAGCGGATCTTCGGGGGCCTCTTCGTCACCGCCCTGGTACCCACCGACGACGGCGGCCCCGGCGGCCTCGCCGAGTCCCCCCTTCCGCTCATCGCCGCGGAAGCCGCCCATATTGCGCGGGACCCCCTGGACCCTGCCTTTTCGTTCGACCTCTTCTACCAGCGCCTGCGCAAGCGCAAGACGGGCCTGAAACGGGCGTTGCTGGACCAGGGGCTGGTGTCCGGCATTGGCAACATCTACGCTGACGAAGCCCTCTGGCGTGCCCGCCTGCATTTTGCCAGGCCCACCGACACCCTTCGCAGGAACGAGGCCCAACGCGTCCTGGACAGTGCCCGCGAGGTCATGCTCGATGCCCTGGCCGCCGGCGGGACCAGCTTCGACTCCCTGTACGTCAACGTCAACGGCGCTTCAGGCTACTTTGACCGGTCCCTGAACGCCTACGGCCGCCAAGGTGAGCCGTGCAGGCGGTGCGCCGCAGCGGGCATCAGTTCCACCATCCGCCGGGACCAGTTCATGAACCGTTCCTCCCATACTTGCCCGGTGTGCCAGCCGCGGCCCCGCAACGGCCGCTGGTAGTCCCACCATCCACCTGGCTGGGTGTCAGCGGGACCCGTAGTACTGAGCGAGACGTACCAGGCCCTCGTCAATCGAGACAGCCGGCGTCCAGGCAAGAAGCTCCTGGGTCTCCCGCTGGTCGAACCAATGGGCGGTGGACAGCTGTTCGGCAAGGAACCTGGTCATCGGGGGTTCGTCCTGTTTACCGAGCCGGAGCCAAGCCCTTTCCACTGCCGATCCCCCGATCCGGGCAAGCTTCCCCGGCACTGACCATGACGGCGCAGCGACGCCGCCGGCAGCGCAGATGCCGGCGATGAGTTCGCCCACGGGGCGGGGCTCGCCGTTGGTGACCACCAGGGCCCTGCCGTGGATGTGGCTGACGCGGTCCAGGGCAGCAACGATCGCTGCCGCCGCGTTGTCCACGTAGGTGGTGTCGATCAGCGCGGCGCCCGCATCCAGCAGCGGCAGCCGCTTCCTGGCGGCCCGGGCCAGGACCCGTTCCACCAGTTGGGTGTCGCCCGGCCCCCAGACGACGTGCGGCCGCACGGCGGCGACCCGGAAGTCCGGGGCGTCGGCGGCCAGGGCCAGCAGTTCAGCCTGCGCCTTGGTGCGCGAATAGTCGCCGTGGGCATGCACCGGGTCGGCCGGCTCCGCGCCAAGACCTGCAATGGCGGCGCCCGAGTTGGCCACTGAAGGCGAAGAAACGAAGACCACGTCCCGGACCCCGGCTTCGCGTGCCGCCAGGAGCAGGCGCCGCGTTCCCTCTACGTTTACTTGGTCAAACTCTTCGGCACGGCCAGTGAAGGAGACTTTTGCGGCAAGGTGGATGACTGCGTCCGCGCCCCGGACTGCCTCCGCGACGGCTGCATCATCGGTGAGGGAACCGCACCGGTCCGCCGCGCCGTCGACCCCCGAGGGACGCCGCTGGAAGGTAGTGACCTCGTGGCCCTTGCGTACCAGCTGGCCGGCCACCTGCCGCCCCAGCAGGCCGCTCGCACCCGTAACCAGTACCCTCATGGCTTCCCCGGGCGGCCGCCGGCCAGGACGGATGATGCCCAGCGCGCCAACCGCGACCTGTCGATCTTCGCGTTGTGGCGGATGTCGGTGGGCTGCGCAGGGACAACCAGGACTGCAGCCACGGAGACGCCTGCGGCACGTGCGGCACGGCGTACCTGTGCTGCGAGTCCAGCGGCGGCCGGCCCCGCCTTACGCGCCGGCGGCATGGTTTCGACGACGGCGGCGATGGCCTGGGTGCCGGCCGGCCCCACCCCGACAACCGCTGCCATGCTGACGCAGTCCAGGCTTTCGATGGCCTGTTCGGCCCCTACCGGCGTGACCACTGCGCCGGGCGCCGTGATGATGTGTGCCAGGCGCCCCTCCACCCAGAGGCGGCCGTCGGCGTCGAAATGGCCCACATCGCCGGTGCGGTGCCAGCCGGCCGGGCCCGCGCTCAATTGGTCAGTCAGCCAAAGCCGGTCATAGCCGCCCTTGACGTGCGGCGCGCTGACCAGGATTTCCCCGGTGACACCCGCTTCCGTCACCGGTTCTGTCCCCGGGGCGGTACCGTCCGCCGCCAGCGGGATCAGGGCTATGCGGGCGCCCTGGACCGGACGGCCAACGCAGACGCCGTTTCCGGCCCCCGTCATCATCCCGGAACCCGCGGCGGCCGCGGCGGCCTTGATCTGTTCAAGGCTGATGTCGGTGACGGGGAGGGCCTCGGTCATGCCGTAGGGGGTATGCAGCGAGGCGGCCGGCAGCAGGCGCTGCACCTCATCAAGGAGTGGTTCGGGAACGGGAGCGCCGGCGGAGAGCAGCAGGTCGACCCGCTTGAGCGCCGCAGCGCCCGCCGGGGTGAGCCCGGCCTTGGTCGCAACGACGTTGCGCAGGGCCGCGGGGGAGGCGAAGACCACCGTGGCGTCAATGGCCGCTGCAGCAGCAGCGAGGGCGTGCGCGGTCAGGGTGCGGGGCGCGGTGACATCCATGGCCGGCGTCACGGACACGGTTCCCAGCGCAGGTCCCAGCAGCGCAAAGGGTGCGAAGCCGGCCACCAGCCTGTCGCCGGGCTCGATCCCGAAGGTTCCGGCTACCGTGTCCCGCATGGCGGCAAGCTGCCCGTGGGTGTACTGGACTCCCTTGGCGGGCCCGGTGGAGCCGGACGTGAAAAGCACGGCGGCGGGGGAGTCCGCCGCCGGGCTGAAGGCGGGGCCGGCGCCGCCTTGCCCCGGCCTGGTCCTGGCCAGGGCGGCGAGCGAGGTCTTTACGCCGAGCACCCGGCGCTGCACGGCCGGGAGGTCCCTTACGCTGATACGCCGGGCCGCCCAGCCCAGTGCCCGGGCAGCGGCAAGGGCCTTGTCGATCCCGATCAGGACATCGGGCGTCGCTCCCTTGACCGCCCGGCTCAGCCCCCTGGTGCCCAGGCCGGCGTCGGCCACGACCACCACGGCGCCCAGCCGAAGGCAGGCGTACAGGGCGACGGTCAGGTCCACGCCGGGGGGAACCATCAGGCTTACCCGGGTGCCGGGCCCTACACCCTCCCCCTGCAGGCCCGCGGCAACGCGCCCCACGTTTTCCTCCAGCTGCCGCCAGGTGAGCGAACGTGCCTCCGTGCCGTCCGGGGCCATTTCGACGACGGCCCCCGCCCCAGCGGATGGTCCGGCGGCGAGCTCCCCCAGGAGCCCCCACAGGGGCGTGAAGCCATCGCCGGCTCCCCGCGAGCCATCATCAGCAGGACTGTCCCCGCCCTGCGTGACGCGGCCGGCCAGCCAGTCGAAGACGGGGGTGGCAATGTCCCGGTCCTCTGCCACCAGGTGTCCCGCGCCCTCGTAGCGGTGCACGTCGGCATGCGGAAGGCGGGCGAGCAGGTCCTTCAGGTAGCGGTCGGAGAAGATCGGATCGCGCGGGCCCCAGAGCATCAGGGCCGGCACATTAAGGCGGCGCAGGCCTTCCGCCACGCCGTTGAGGGCAGCGAAGCTCGGGTGCGAGCCGTCGACGGGTATGTCAGCGACGAAGTTGCCCACCCCTGCGCGGCGTGCGGCGCCGCGGTACGGGGCCATGAAGGCACTCCGCACGTCAGCGGGCAGCGGTGGGCGTGCCAGCGAATGCGTCACCCGCAGGAAAGCGTCGGAGGTGGTGGTTCCCCACCGGTGCACTGCCGGGTGCAGGGCAAGGCGCAGTGCCGGCGGAAGGGGGGAGCCGGCAGGCTGGTGCACGGCGGTGTTGGTCAGGACCACGCCGGCCAGTTGGTCGCTATGGGCAAGCGCCCAGCCGAGGCTGGCCACCCCGCCCCAGTCGTGGCCCACGGTGACCACCGGGCCGGCCAGGGACAGGGCCTCGGTCAGGTCGCCCAGGTCGTTGATCCGGTCCGCCAGGCGCCGGAAGGTACCCGTCCGTTCGGAAAACCCCATGTCCAACTGGTCCACGGCCACCACGCGCCACGGATGCTCAGGGTCGGACCCGGCAGCCAGCAGGCTCCGCCACAGATAGGACCATGTGGGGTTGCCGTGCACGCACAGCAGCGTTCCCAGCGGAGCCAGGCCGCGGCGGGACAGTTCGGCCCCGTTGTCCAGGAGGTGCCAGCGCCGCACCGTCCCGGGTGCGTCAACGCTTGACGTGGAGGGGACATCGATCTCGCGGGACCACTCGGCGTTGACGCCCGGCCAGGCCGCGATCACCAAACGATTTCCAGCATTGCGGTGTTCAGTCCGGAGCCGACGCCCATGCACAAGACCCGGTCGCCGCTTCCCAGCGACTGCGCCTCGGCGGCAAGCGTCATGGGCAGCGAGGCCGGCCCAACGTTGCCCCAGTGCGGGAATGTGATGGGCACCTTGTCCGGGTCCAGGTCGATGGCATCGATGATCGCGTGGGTGTAGGCGTTGCTGACCTGGTGGGTGACATAGCGGTCCATGGCGGCCCAGTCCCATTCGGGCTGGGCTTCCTGCCATGCGTCGACTACCAGCTGCAGGCCGCCGTCGAGCAGCCCTTTCGTGTCGGTGTTCATCCCGTCGATGCCGCCCACGCACAACTCGTGGTGCTCGGTGCCGGCACGCATCACCCCGCCCACTACGCGGTGCGCGCCCGGGTGCTCGTCGGCAGGGCCCAGGACTGCCGCGGCAGCGCCTGATCCCAGGGTCAGCGTCGCGAACTCCCGGTTGAAGTCATCCCGCGTTGTTTCGGGCCGCTGCAGGCGGGCCAGGGTTGCTTCCTGGGTCAGCTGGGCGTCCTCGCCGTTGACAATGACGGCGTACCTGATCTGGCCGGAGTCGATCATGTTGGCAGCCAGGGTCAGGGCGTTGACGAATCCCAGGCAGGCGTTGGCAAGGTCAAAGTTCATGGCCGACGACGGCAGGCTGAGGCTGTGGTGGATCTTGACCGCCACGGAGGGCTCCAGGTTGCGCCGTGTCACCGACGTGTTGATCAGCAGGCCTACGTCGGACGCTTCGATGCCGGCCTCGGCCAGGGCTTTGGCGCCGGCTTCCACGGCAGCATCGTCGAACGATGTTCCGGCAGCCCACCAGCGCCGGTGCGTGATTCCCGCCACCCGCTCCAGGAGCCGCGGCGGAAACTTCAGGCGCTGCAGGGTCGATGCCAGCCGGCGGTCAAAGTCCGTGGAGCTCACAATCCTGGGCGCTTCGACGCTGCTGACCGAAAGCAGCGCGGTGTTGCTGTGGCGGAAGGTTGCATTACCTGCCAATTCAAGCCCCTCTTCGTTTTCGTCCCGCATTCCTGCGGTGACTGTACCCACATCTATGCAGGCTCAAGAGCTTAACTATGCCTTTGTACCGCCGGATCATGCATATCCACTCCTCGTGCCCCGGCCGGTTCCCGGGTGCTGCTGCGGGGAATTGCCGGTCCTGCGCAGTAGATTGTAGTGAGCCGGTTCCAGCAAAGTGCCCTACCCGCTCCAGGAGACCAGAAAAGCCTTGCACCTCAAAAGCCTCACCGTCCGGGGGTTCAAGTCGTTTGCGTCTGCCACCACCTTCGACTTCGAACCCGGCGTCACCGCCGTCGTGGGTCCCAATGGATCCGGCAAGTCCAACGTGGTGGACGCCCTGGCCTGGGTCATGGGCGAACAGGGGGCCAAGACGCTGCGCGGCGGCAAGATGGAGGACGTCATCTTTGCCGGGACGTCCGGGCGGCCGCCGCTGGGCCGCGCCCACGTCTCGCTGACCATCGACAACACTGACGGCGCACTCCCCATCGAGTACAGCGAAGTGACCATTTCCCGGACACTGTTCCGGACGGGCGGCTCCGAATATGCCATTAACGGCGCCGGTTGCCGGCTGCTGGACATCCAGGAACTGCTTTCGGACTCGGGGCTGGGCCGGGAAATGCACGTCATCGTGGGCCAGGGCCAGCTGGACCGCGTCCTGCACGCCACTCCCGAGGACCGCCGCGGCTTCATCGAGGAGGCGGCGGGAATCCTCAAGCACCGGCGGCGCAAGGAACGCACCGTCCGGAAGCTGGAGGCCATGCAGGCCAACCTGCAGCGCCTGACCGACCTCACCGGGGAGATCCGCCGGCAGCTCACCCCCCTGGGGAAGCAGGCGGAGGTTGCCCGCCGCGCCCAGCGGGTCCAGTTCGACGTCCGGGATGCCCGCGCCCGCCTGCTGGCCGATGACCTGGTCCAGCTGCAGCAGGCCCTGGCGCAGGATGTGGCGGACGAGGCCGAACTCAAGGCGCGCCGGACCGCCGTCGAGCAGGAACTCGACGCGGGGCGCAGGCAGCAGGCGGCGCTGGAGCAGCTGGCAGCCGAGGCCACGCCACGGCTCAATGCCGCCCGGGACACCTGGTACCGGCTCTCCACCGCGCGTGAACGGCTGCGGTCGCTGGGCTCGTTGGCCGGCGAACGGAGCCGCCTGCTCGGCTCCGACGAGGCTGCGCCGACGTCCGGCCGGGACCCGGAACAGCTGGAGCGCCAGGCGGCAAGGGTCCGGCAGGAGCTGTCCGAACTCGAACAGGACATCCAGGACAGGCGGGGCGCCCTTGACATGGCCAGTGCCGCGAAGGCGGAAGCGGAGCGGGCCGCCCATGCCGAGGACCAGCGGCTGACCGCGCAGCTCCGCGCCGCTGCCGACCGGCGGGAGGGCCTGGCGCGGCTTGCCGGCCAGGTTGCGGCGGCCAGGTCCCGGGTGGAGTCCGCGCAGGCGGAACTGGGACGGCTGCGCGAATCCCTCGCGGCCGGAACGGAACGACGGGCCCGCGCCCAGGCGGAGTTCACGGCGCTGGAGAACCAGGTGGCCGGTGTGGAGGAGGGGGAGGAATCCCTCGACGCCGATTACGAAGCCGCCAGCGATGTCCTGGACGCCGTCCTCCAGGAGATCGCAGACCTCAAAGCCGCCGTCAACGAAGGCATGCGCAAGCGCGACGCCCTCGCCGCGCGCCTCGACGCCCTGAAGCTGGGCCTTGACCGCAAGGACGGCGCCAGGCACGTGCTGCAGTCCGGGCTTCCCGGAGTCCAGGAAAGCCTCGCCGCCGGGATCACGATCCAGGCCGGGTTCGAGCCGGCCATCGCCGCTGCCCTGGGGGAGGCGTCCGAAGCCGTGCTCGTCCGGGACAGGGACGCGGCAGGAGCCGTGCTGAAGCGGCTCAAGGACGACGACGCCGGGCGGGCGTCGCTGCTCCTTGCCACGGCTGCGGCACTCCAGGCGGAAGGCGCGGAGGACCTGGCACTGCCCGACGGGGCGCAATGGGCGGCTGATCTCGTGGACGGACCTGCGGAGCACGTTGCCCTGGTCCGGCACCTGCTGTCCCGGACCGCCGTCGTCACCGGCATCGACGCTGCGGCCGCCCTGGTCGCATCTTCTCCGGCCCTGACGGCTGTCACCCGGGAAGGGGACGTGTTCACCGCCGTCTCCGCCACCGGCGGCTCTGCCAAGGCGCCGTCCCTCCTTGAGGTCCAGGCGGCAGTGGACGACGCCGACCGCGGACTGTCGGCGGTCACCGCGGACCTTGAACGGCACAGGTTCGCCCTGGCCGCCGCAGAGGCCCGGCGCAAGGGGGCGCAGGAGGAAGCGGACGCTGCCCTGGACAAGCTGCACGAATCCGATGCCCGCCTCGCCGCCGTGGCCGAACGGCTGGGCCACCTGAACTCTGTCCTGCGCAGCGCCGTGGGCGAGAGCGAACGGCTGGCGGCATCCCTGTCCAGGGCCGAAGCCAACGTCGCGGCGGAGGAAGAGGCGCTCGCCGCCGTCGCCGCCCGGTTGGCCGCGGCGCAGGAAGCACCGGTGGAAGAGGAACCCTCCACCGGGCAGCGCGACGCCCTGGCCCGCGCAGCCACTGCCGCCCGCGCAGCCGAAGTGGAGGCGCGGTTGTCCCTGCGCAGCGCCGAAGAGCAACTGGCGGCCACCCGCAACAGGGTGGCATCCCTGGAACGTGCAGCCGCCACCGAACGCCGGGCCCGCGAGGAAGCGGCGGAGCGGGCCCGGCGCCGCCGCATCCAGGCCCGGCGCGCAGCGGCCGTATCCGCCGGAGTGGAACTGGCACTCGGCTACGTGGACGTCTCGGTCGACCTGGCCCGGCACGAACGGGACCTCGCCGAGGAGAACCGGGAGCTGCGCGACCGCGGCCTGCGGGACATCCGGGAAGCGAACGAGGCCCTGTCCCGGGAACTGGCCCAGCTCACCGACACCGTGCACCGCGACGAACTGGCCCGGACCCAGCATCGCGCCCGGATCGAGGCAGTGGAAACCCGCTCCGTGGACGAGCTCGGCATCACCCCCGAAGCGCTCGTCAGCGAGTTCGGGCCGCAGGTGCCGGTGCCCGTTCCCGCGGAGGAATCCGAAGACAAGTGGGCTGCCCTCCGCGCCCCCGTTGATGCGGACGGGGAGGAAATCAGGGAAGGCAAGCCGTTTGTCCGGCAGGAGCAGGAGAAGCGGCTGCGGAAAGCCGAACGTGACCTGGCAAGCCTGGGCAAGGTCAACCCTTTGGCACTCGAGGAATTCGCGGCCCTGGAGGAGCGTCACCAGTTCCTGAGCACCCAGCTCGAGGACCTGAAGGCCAGCCGGCGCGACCTGCTGGACATCATCAAGGAAGTGGACGACAGGGTCCAGCGGGTCTTCACCGAAGCGTTCGAGGACACCCAGGCCCAGTTCATCCGGGTATTCGAACGGCTTTTCCCGGGCGGCGAAGGCCGCCTGGTGCTGACCGACCCCACGGACATGCTCACCACGGGCATCGAGGTGGAGGCCCGGCCTGCGGGCAAGAAGATCAAGCGCCTGTCCCTGCTCTCCGGCGGCGAACGTTCCCTGACCGCGGTGGCGCTGCTGGTGGCCATCTTCAAGGCCCGTCCTTCGCCGTTCTACGTCATGGACGAGGTGGAGGCGGCACTGGATGACACCAACCTGGGCCGGCTCATCACCATCTTCGAAGAACTCCGGGAATCCAGCCAGCTCATCGTCATCACACACCAGAAGCGGACCATGGAAGTGGCAGACGCGCTGTACGGCGTCACCATGAGGGGCGACGGCGTCTCCACCGTCATCAGCCAGCGGCTCGGGGCCGAGGTATAGCCCCTGCACCTGCTGTTGGCGGTGCCATCCAGCAGCCGGCGGCCTGGGCAAAGGGGCAGGTCAGTTGCTTGCCGGCCGCCGGAACCGGGCAGGGCGTTTGTGAGAAGCTAGGGGAGTGAATGACATCCTTCCCATTGTCCTGTCCATCCTTGCTGCGCTGGTGGTCATCGGCGGCCTGATTCCGGTCCTGCTCAAGACACGCAGGAACATCACCCGCTACCCGGGCACCAGGGATGCCAACGACCCCGAAACCCGCTCCGGCGGAAGCACGGCGGTGGCGGACCGCGAAGGAACAATCGGGGCCCGGGCGCCGGAGGGCGCGGACCTTGAGGGGCTGGACACCACCACCGTTCCGGACAATGCGGCCGGCCTGGAAACCATTCCCGTCGAAACCCCGCTGCCCGTCGCCGGCCGCCTGGCGCGCCTGCGGGAACGGCTGGCCCGCTCCAACAACGTCATGGGCAAGGGCCTGCTGGCGCTGCTGTCCAGCGACCGGATCGACGAGAGCGTCTGGGATGAAGTCGAGGAGACCCTCCTGCTCGCGGACCTGGGAACCGAACCCACCATGCAGCTGGTGGATGCCCTGCGGGAGCGCGTCAAGGTCCTGGGCACCCGAACTCCGGAACACGTCAAGACCATGCTCCGGGAAGAACTCATCAAGCTTGTGGACCCCACGATGGACCGCAGCCTCAACGTCCAGCGGCACTCGGACAAGCCGGCCGTGATGATGGTGGTGGGCGTGAACGGCGTGGGCAAGACCACCACCGTGGGCAAGCTGGCCCGCGTGCTGGTCGCCGAGGACAAGGACGTCCTGCTCGGCGCCGCCGACACGTTCCGGGCCGCCGCCGCCGAGCAGCTGGCCACCTGGGGCCAGCGCGTTGGCGTCCCCACCGTGAAGTCCGACATCGACGGCGCCGACCCCGCCTCGGTTGCCTACGAGGCGGTCAAGGCCGGCATCGAGCAGGAAGTCGATGTGGTCATGATCGATACCGCCGGCCGCCTGCAGAACAGGGTGGGCCTGATGGACGAACTGGGCAAGGTCAAGCGCGTCGTGGAAAAGCTGGCCGAGGTGGACGAGGTCCTGCTGGTGCTCGATGCCACCACCGGCCAGAACGGCCTGAACCAGGCGCGGGTTTTCTCTGAGGTGGTCAACATCACCGGCATCGTCCTGACCAAGCTGGACGGAACCGCCAAGGGCGGCATCGTCGTGGCCATCCAGAAAACCCTCGGCGTGCCCGTCAAGCTCATTGGACTGGGCGAAGGTGCCGACGACCTTGCCCCCTTCGATACCGAAGGCTTCGTTGACGCCCTGCTGAACTGAGCTGCTCGGCTAGGAGCCTGCCCTTCGCAGGGTCTCACGCGTGGGCACCCAGCCGGCGGCTGCCAGGAGCATGATCGCCCCGGTCACGCCGAAAGCCCAACCGAATCCCAGCCCGTCCGCGAGCATGCCCGCCACCAGCGGACCAACAATCGCCCCGACGTCGGACGTCATTTGGTACACGGCCAGCACCTTGCCGCCGGAGCGCGCGTTGCCAATGACGTCCGCCACGGCGGCCTGCTGGGCGGGACCGAAAAGCCCGGATCCGACGCCGGCGAGCGTCGAAGCCGCCAGGAACCAGGGCAGGTCAGCGGTGATGCCAATGGCTGCAGTGGACAGGGCCGCCACCAAAAGGCCGGAGATCATCATCGGCTTGCGTCCCACCGAGTCCGCCAGCCGCCCCGAGAACACCAGGGCAGCGGCGTTGCCGGCAGCGAACACCGCCAACGCCAGGCCGGCGGCCTGCGGACCCGCCCCGAAGGCGGCCGCGGCGAACAACGGCACCGTTGCCATCCGCACACCGAACGTTGCCCAGCCGTTCGCGAAGCTGGACATGAGGGCGGACCGGTAGGTTCCGGCAGCCAGGGCCTCGCCAAACCGCATGTCAGGGGCACGGTGTTGTATCTCCCCGCCTCCCCGGCGCTGGTGGCTCAGCTGCGTCTGGACCACGAATGCGGCCACCAGCAGCGCGGCGGCGTAGGCAAGGAACGGGACCCGCAGGCCCAGCCCCGCCAGCAGGCCACCCACGATCGGGCCGCACACATTGCCGATCAGGAAGGCCGAGGCGTAGGCTCCCGACACCCTGCCCCGGCTCTGGGGCGGCGCCAGCCGGACCACCAGCGCCATTGATGCCACCGTGAACATCACGGATCCGGCCCCGCCGAGCCCGCGGAACAGCAGCAACTGCCAGTAGTCCTGCGCAAAGGCGCACGCCGCGGTGGACAACGCCACGATCAGCAGCCCGGCAACATAGATGGGCCGTTCGCCGCGCTTGCCGATCAGGGCACCGCCGGCAGGAGCAAAGGCCAGCCGCATGAAGGCGAAGATGGCCACAATCACCGCGGCTTCCGTGTTCCCCACTCCGAAGGTTGTTGCGAACTGCGGCAATACGGGCGCAACAAGCCCGAAGCCGAGGGCGATAAGGAACGCCGCGGCCAGCATCACCTTGATGTCGCGGGGGAGTTTCTCCCGCTGCGGCCTCAGCCGGGCCAAAAACCTCGAAGTGGCGCGGCTGGGGCGGGGTGGTGCCGTCATGGTGCGGGAGTCCTTGCTGGAACGGGAGCCGGATGGCTGCGCGGGTGCGGAAACATAACCGTAACAAGGCGGATATGCACCATTTACTTCCTAGAGGTTGATGTAACAGGCCGGCAATCTAAATCCTCCGCGGGCGAAACACGCCGCCGACAAACTCATTACAGGACGCAAAAAGGCGTTGGCAGGCGGAGTACTCCGCAAGATTCGATGAGAGAGGACGTGCACCATGGAACTTACCGCAGGTCACGTTTGGGTCATGGTAGCGGCAGCCCTGGTGCTGTTCATGACGCCCGGTCTGGCATTTTTCTACGGCGGCATGACCCGCGCCAAGGCAGCCCTGAACATGATGATGATGAGCTTCATCTCCATCGGCATGGTGGGCGTCGTCTGGGTGCTGTGGGGCGCCTCCATGAGCTCCGGGGAAGGGTTCATGGAAATCGTGGGCAACCCGTTCGCCACGTTCGGCCTTGAGGGAATCACCACCCCTGACGGCCTGATCAAGGTCGGCTACGCGGCCACCTTCGCCATCATCACCGTGGCACTGATCAGCGGCGCCATCGCCGACCGCGCCAAGTTCGGCGCGTGGTCGGTCTTCGTTCCCGTGTGGGTCACGCTGGTGTACTGCCCGCTTGCCTACATGGTGTGGGGCGGCGGCCTGTTCGGTCCCGAAGGCGCGATCGGCAAGGCCCTGGGCCCCGCCATCGACTTCGCCGGCGGCACCGTGGTCCACATCAACGCAGGTGTGGCGGCACTGATCCTGGTCCTGATCATCGGCAACCGCAAGGGCTTCGGCAAGGACCCCAACCACCGCCCGCACAACATTCCGTTCGTCATGCTCGGCGCGGCCATCCTGTGGTTCGGCTGGTTCGGCTTCAACGGCGGTGCGGCAACCACTCCCGAGCAGGGCGGCCTGATCTGGATCAACACCCTCGCAGCCCCGGCAGCAGCCATGCTCGGCTGGTTGGTGACCGAGCGCATCCGCGACGGACACCCCACTTCCCTCGGTGCCGCTTCCGGCGTCGTGGCGGGCCTTGTGGCCATCACCCCGGCCTGTGCCAACGTCAGCCCCGTCGGTGCCCTCGGCCTCGGCGTGGTCGCCGGTGTGGCCTCCGCCCTTGCCGTCGGCCTGAAGTTCCGCT
This sequence comes from Pseudarthrobacter sp. CC12, assembly GCF_039907755.1. Lineage (NCBI taxonomy): Bacteria > Bacillati > Actinomycetota > Actinomycetes > Micrococcales > Micrococcaceae > Pseudarthrobacter > Pseudarthrobacter sp. CC12. The sequence continues at coordinate 154,070 of NZ_JARDJH010000007.1, forward strand.
GGGGCTTCGACGACTCGCTGGACGTCGTCGGCGTCCACCTTGTGTCCGGCATCATTGGCACCGTGTCCCTGGGTTTCATCGCACTGCCCACCGACGGTGCCGGGGGCGGCCTCTTCTACGGCGGCGGACTCACCCAGCTGTGGGCGCAGCTCGCGGCAGCCGGCATCGCCATCGCCTACTCAGCGGTCCTGACGGCCATCATTGCGCTGGCCATCCACAAGACCATGGGCTTCCGGGTCTCGCAGGAACAGGAAACGGTGGGTGTGGACCTCAGCCTGCACGCCGAAACCGCCTACGAGTTCGGCCTCAGCGGCCACGGCGGAAGCTTCCAGCCGCTGCACGACATGATCACCGGCAAGGGCCAAGGCGAGTCCCCCGAGGCGGTCCCGTCATCATCCGGTGCGCAAAAGGCACAGCCGGCAACAGGTAAGGAAAGCGTGGGGGCATGAAACTGATCACTGCAATCGTCAGGCCGGAAAAGCTCGATGCAATCCGGGAAGGGCTGGAAGCCTATGGGGTCCAGGGCCTGACCGTCAGCGCAGCCAGCGGCTACGGCCGGCAGCGCGGCTACACCGAGGTCTACCGCGGAGCGGAATACAACGTGGACCTCCTGCCCAAGATCCGGGTGGAAGTCCTGGCCACGGACGAGCAGGCCGATGACATCCTGGACGTGATCATTGCCAGTTCGAACACCGGCCGGGCCGGGGACGGCAAGGTCTGGACCATGGACGTGCATGAAGCGGTGCGGGTCCGGACCGGGGAACGCGGAGTGGCTGCCATCTAAGGCGCACACCACGGCCCCTCCGGGGACAACTGAAGACTGATGCAGGACGGGCGGGAACCGAAAAGTTCCCGCCCGTCCTGCCTGTCGTCGGGGCTCAGTCCTTCTGCCGGTTGGTGGGCCACGACGCAGGGCCGGCCGAGCCGGCGTCGTACTCCTCCAACGGGACGCTGTTCTGTTCCCACGCCCTAAGCACCGGCTCAACAATCCGCCAGCAGTCCTCTGCCGTGTCGCTCCGGACGGACAGCAGCGGGTCGCCGGCCAGGACACCCTCCAGCACTTCACCGTAGGGCAGGAGGTCCGAGGCGCTCAGTTCCGCTTCCAGGGTGACCCGGCCCAGGCTGAAGATGTTCCCGGGTCCGTTGACGTCGACGTCGAACTCCAGCGTGTCCGGACCAAAGCCGATCCGCAGCTGGTTGGGGGAGTCCACGCCGGTAAACCCCTTCGGGAGGTGGGGCACCGGGAGGAACGTGACCACCGCTTCCTTGCGCTTGTCCCCGAGGGCCTTGCCGGAGCGCAGGATGAAGGGGACGCCCCGCCAGCGCCAGTTGTCGATTCCCACTTGGATCTCGGCCAGTGTCTCAGTTCCCCGCGCCGCATCCACCCCCTCCTCCGCGGTGTAGTCGGGCACCTGCTTTCCCGCCACCGAACCCGCCGTGTAGCGGGCCCGCCGGGAATCAGTGACGGGATCCTTGACGCTGCCGGCGCGGAGGACGGCGGAGACCGCATCGCGAAGATCGCGCTCGCCGATGGTGGCGGGGGGCTCGATCGCCATGATGGCCATGACCTGCAGGAGGTGGCTCTGGATCATGTCGCGGAGGGCGCCGGCACCGTCGTAGTAGCGCGCACGGCCTTCCAGCGCCAGGTCTTCGTCAAAGAAGATCTCCACCTTTTCCACATGCTGCCGGTTCCACACGGGTTCCAGGAAGTTGTTGGCGAACCGCAGGCCCAGGATGTTCAGGACCGTGGCCTTGCCCAGGAAATGGTCCACCCGGTGGATGTGATCCTCCGGTACCAGGCGGCCAAGGGTCCGGTTCAGCGAGCGGGCCGACTCCTCACTGGAACCGAACGGCTTCTCCATGACCAGCCGGGTGCCTTCCGGAACCTCTTCCGGCTGGAGTGTCTCGCAGGCCAGCTGGCTGATACGCGGCGGAAGGGCAAAGTAGACCGCCACCGGCCCTTGCAGCCCGGCGAGCAGGGCTGCGAGGGCGCCCTTCTCCGTCACGTCCACCTGGTGGTAGGCCGTTTCCTTCCGCATCGACTCCAGGGCGTCCTTCCCGGCATCACCTGCCGCGCCGGCAGCAGCGGCGAAGGATGACTCCACCCGCCCGCGCCACTGTTCCGGCGTCCACGGATCCGAGCCGGCGCCCACCAGGGCCAAGCCTTCCGCACGGCCGGCCGCAACCAGGCGGGCCAGGCCAGGCAGGAGGAGCCTGCCGGTGAGGTCGCCCGAGGCGCCGAGGATGAGCAAGGTCTTCACAGTCGTTTGGCTCGTCATTTGGCCAGCATGCCATCTACCGTGCCTGACTTGATACCCTAGGTAGTCGAGTCCCGATCATCTCCTGAAAGAAGTTCACGGCGCGTGTTCAATTCACTCTCTGACCGGTTGACAGCAACCTTCAAGAATCTCCGCGGCAAGGGCCGCCTTACGGAGGCCGATGTTGATGCCACCGTCCGGGAGATCCGCCGTGCCCTTCTGGACGCTGACGTCGCCGTTCCGGTGGTCCGCGAGTTCACCGGGCGCGTCCGCGAACGCGCACTGGGCGCCGAAGTCTCAGGCGCGCTGAACCCCAGCCAGCAGATCGTCAAGATCGTCAACGAGGAACTCGTGGAGATCCTCGGCGGTGAAACCCGGCGGATCCGGCTGGCAAAGAACGGCCCCACCGTCATCATGCTCGCCGGCCTCCAGGGCGCGGGCAAGACCACCCTGGCCGGCAAGCTGTCCAAATGGCTGAAGGCCCAGGGCCACAGCCCCATGCTGGTGGCCTGCGACCTCCAGCGCCCCAACGCCGTCACCCAGCTCCAGGTGGTAGGCCAGCGCGCCAACGTGCCGGTCTTCGCCCCGCACCCCGGAGCCACCTCCACGGAACTGGACCAGCCCGCCGGTGATCCGGTCGCCGTCGCCCGCGCCGGCGTGGAGGAAGCACGCCAGAAGCTGCACGACGTCGTGATCGTTGACACCGCCGGCCGCCTTGGCGTGGACGCGGGGATGATGGAGCAGGCCCGCCAGATCCGCCGCGCCATTGTCCCGAACGAAGTGTTGTTCGTGATCGACTCGATGATTGGCCAGGACGCCGTCAACACGGCGCTCGCGTTCGATGAAGGCGTGAACTTCACGGGCATCGTGCTGTCCAAGCTCGACGGCGATGCCCGGGGTGGTGCCGCGCTGTCCGTTGCGTCGGTCACCGGCAAGCCGGTCATGTTCGCCTCCACCGGTGAAGGCCTGGACGACTTCGAGCTCTTCCACCCGGACCGGATGGCCTCACGCATCCTGGACATGGGCGACATCCTCACGCTTATCGAACAGGCCGAAAAAGCGTGGGACAAGGACGAAGCTGCCCGGATGGCGAAGAAGTTCGCCGACCAGGAAGACTTCACCCTCGAGGACTTCCTGGCCCAGATGCAGCAGATCCGCAACATGGGCTCCATGAAGAAGATGCTCATGATGATGCCGGGCGCCCAGAACATCCGGCAGCAGCTGGAGCAGTTCGACGAGCGGGAAATCGACCGCGTCGAAGCGATCGTCCGGTCCATGACCCCGCACGAGCGGCTTGCGCCCAAGATCATCAACGGCTCGCGTAGGGCCCGTATTGCCCGTGGTTCCGGCGTACATGTGTCGGAGGTCAACGGCCTGCTGGAGCGCTTCGCCCAGGCCCAAAAGATGATGAAGAAGATGGCCCAGGGCGGCATGCCGGGGATGCCAGGGATGCCCGGCCTTCCCGGAGCCGGGGGCGGCGCGCGGAAGAACGCAAAGAACGCACCCAAGAAGAAGGCAAAATCCGGCAACCCCGCCAAGGCCGCACAGGAGCGCAAGGACGCGGAAGCCCGCCGTGCCAACGCCGCCAAGGCGCTCCCCACCGGCGCCGCGTTCGGCCAGCAGGGCGGCGACTTCGACCCGTCCTCGCTGAACCTCCCCAAGGGCTTCGACAAGTTCCTGGGCAAGTAGGAGTTTCCCAGCATCAGGAAGCGCCAGGTGCCGTTTTGACCGCTCAAGACGACACCTGGCGCTTTTTCGTGGGGATGTCGGCAGCGTGGAATAGGGTTGGGACATGTTCAAGCAGAGGGTAGTTTTCGTGCACGGCGCCGGAAGTTTCGGTGCCGCCGCATGGCCGCGCCAGCACGGCATGGCGCTGTCCTATGACGCCCTGTTCCTCCGCCGGCACGGCTACGATGCCGCCGCGGAGCCGGTGGAATCGTCGTTCACGGAAGATACCGCGATCATCCTGCGGTCCCTGGGCGACGACGGCCGTGGCGCTGCCGGCGGACACGTCGTTGCGCACGCCCAGGGGGCAATCGCCGCCATGATGGCCGCCGTCGAACGCCCGGACCTCGTCTTTTCCCTGACCCTGGTGGAGCCCGCCTGCCTGTCCCTGACGGCGGAACTGCCGGCCACGGCCGCCCACATCCGCCTGATGCAGCCACTGTTCGACGTCCGCCGCCAGCTCAGCGATGACGACTTCCAGCGCGAGTTTGTCCGCCGGATCTACGCCACCGACCTGCAGCAGCCTGCCACCACCGAGGAGAAGCGGTCCGCGCGGCGGCTGCGGCTCCAGGAGCCTTCCTGGGAAGCGCCGTTGCATATTGTTCCCGGCGTCCCCACCTTGGTCCTGACTGGTGGCTGGGAGCCGCTCTACGAGGAAATTGCCGGCTACCTCCGGGAGACCGGCGCCCTGCACCGCGTTGCCGCGGGCGGGCACCGGCCCCAGGACTCCCGGGACGGGGACCGGGCCATCCGCCAGTTCATCAGCGGGGTCGGCAGGAGCCAGCCAGCCCGGGCGTCCTAGCCGTCAGCGGGGACCCGCAGCTCCGGCAGGTAGACCTTGCCGCCGGCTGCCAGGAACTCCTCGCTCTTCCCCCGCATGCCGGAGGCCAGGTCCGCCAGCGCCGCCTGCGCGTCCGCTGAGCCATATTCGTCCCGGATGTCCTGGCTGATCCGCATGGAGCAGAACTTCGGACCGCACATGGAGCAAAAGTGCGCCGTCTTGGCCGGTTCGGCCGGTAGCGTCTCATCGTGGAACGACTCCGCGGTCACGGGGTCCAGGGACAGCGCGAACTGGTCCCGCCAGCGGAATTCGAATCTCGCCTTGGACAGCGCGTCATCGCGCTCATGCGCCCCGGGGTGGCCCTTGGCCAGGTCCGCGGCGTGCGCTGCGATCTTGTACGTGATCACGCCCGTTTTCACGTCGTCCTTGTTGGGCAGGCCCAGGTGTTCCTTCGGCGTGACGTAGCAGAGCATGGCTGTGCCGTACCGGGCGATCTCGGTGGCGCCAATGGCCGAGGTGATGTGGTCATACCCGGGCGCCACATCCGTCACCAGGGGCCCCAGGGTATAGAAGGGCGCACCCTTGCACAGCTCCTGCTGCCGCTCCACGTTCTCGCGGACCAGGTGGAAGGGAACATGGCCCGGCCCCTCCACCATCACCTGCACGTCGTACTCCCAGGCCCGCTGCGTCAGTTCGGCGAGGGTGTCCAGCTCAGCGAACTGCGCGGCGTCGTTGGCGTCCGCCGTCGAACCGGGGCGGAGGCCGTCGCCCAGCGAGAAGGCGACGTCGTATTTGGCGAAGATTCCGCACAGCTCGTCGAAGTGCGTGTACAGGAAGTTCTCCTGGTGGTGGGCCAGGCACCAGCCCGCCATGATGGAGCCGCCCCGCGAGACAATACCGGTGACGCGGTTGGCGGTGAGCGGGACATAGCGGAGCAGCACGCCCGCGTGGATGGTCATGTAGTCCACACCCTGTTCGCACTGTTCGATCACGGTGTCCCGGAAGATTTCCCAGGTCAGGGCGTTGGCCTCGCCGTTGACCTTTTCCAAGGCCTGGTAGATGGGGACGGTTCCAATGGGCACCGGGGAGTTGCGGACGATCCACTCCCGCGTGGTGTGGATGTCATCGCCGGTGGACAAGTCCATGACGGTGTCCGCGCCCCACTGGGTTGCCCACTGCAGCTTGTCCACTTCCTCGGCGATCGAACTCGTCACGGCCGAGTTGCCGATGTTCGCGTTGATCTTCACCAGGAAGGCCTTGCCGATGATCATGGGCTCGGATTCCGGATGGTTGATGTTGTTGGGAATGATGGCGCGGCCGGCAGCCACTTCGCTGCGCACCAATTCCACATCGCAGTTCTCGCGCAGCGCCACGAACCGCATTTCCTGCGTGATGACGCCCTGCCGGGCATAGTGCATCTGCGTCACCGTCCGGCCGTCGACGGCGCGGCGGGGCACGGGCTGCGCGCCCTTCCACTCCGCGGAGGCGGCGCCGCGGCGGACGGCCGAGCGGCCGTCGTCCAGCAGGTTGCGTTGCCTGCCGCTGTAGGCCTCGGTGTCTCCGCGCGCCACGATCCACTCCGCGCGGAAAGGCTCCAGGCCGCGGACGGGGTCGCTTCCCGGCCCCGCCGTCCGGTACGTCCGGAACGGTGCGTTCGGCTGGCCGTTGGGGGACGGCTCAAGGGCAATTTCCGTCACCGGTACCCGGATCCCGGACGCCTCATCCGCGAGGTAGGCGAGGGAATGCGACTTCAACGACTGGGTTTCCGGCGGCATTGACGCGCCACCGGGCACCCTGTCAGACGGCTGGAGGGCAGGGTTCAATTGGGTGTTTTGCGTACTCAAGGGAATACTCACTTCCTTCGCCGGCATTACCCGGACAGGTTCAACGGTCGCAGGCTGCGTCAGCCCGATCTCAGCCCCTGCAAGGGCACCCGTGTGGTCAGGAACGAAGCTACCACAGGCGCCTGGAGCGGCCTTGTCATAATTGCGGTGCTAGCCTGGCCGGGCATCGAAAGGAGCCCCATGGCAGGCATCATCCACTTCCGCGGCCCCGTCCTGACTGCACCGGACACGGTGCGGCACGGGCTCTGGTCCGTGGACGGCAGGCTTACGTTCAGCCGGCCGGCGGCTGCTCCGGACCGGGTTTTGGATGGCTGGGTGCTGCCGGGCTTCGTGGACGCCCACTGCCACATTGGGCTTGGGGCCACTGGTCCGGTCGAGCCCGCGGCGGCCAGGGACCAGGCGGAGGCGGACCTTAGCGCGGGAACCCTGCTGGTCCGGGACGCGGGCTCGCCGGCAGATACCCGCTGGATGCAGGGCGGAGTGGACTTCCCGGTGCTGATCCGGGCCGGGCGCCATATTGCCCGGACGCGCCGCTACCTGCGGGGCTTCGCCGAGGAAGTGGAACCCGAGGGCCTCGTGGAGGCCGTCCGGAAGCAGGCGCGCGACGGCGACGGCTGGGTCAAGCTCGTGGGGGACTGGATTGACCGGAGCGCCGGCGACCTGTCGCCGTCCTTTCCTGCCGCCGTCGTACGCGATGCCGTCCAGGCGGCACACGACGAAGGTGCCCGGGTAACAGCGCACTGCTTCGCTGAAGACACCCTGGACCAGGTGCTGGACGCGGGCATCGACTGCGTCGAGCACGCTACCGGGCTCCTTCCCCGCCACGTGCCCCGGTTCGTGGAGCAGGGCGTACCGATCGTGCCCACGCTCATCAATATCGCCACCTTCCCCGACATTGTTGCGCAGGCGGAGCCCAAGTTCCCGCGTTATGCCGCCCACATGCGCGTCCTCTGGGAAGGCAGGATGGAGCGGGTGGCGCAAGCCCATGCCGCGGGTGTACGCATCTTTGCCGGTACCGATGCCGGCAGCGTGATACGGCACGGCAGGATCACGGACGAAATCCTCGCCCTGCACGGCGCCGGCCTGCCCATGGAGGCGGCCCTGGACGCCGCCTGCTGGGCAGCCCGTGCGTGGCTGGGAGCGGACGGGATGGAGGAGGGTGCCCGCGCCGACGTCGTTGTATGCCGGGAAGACCCGCGGGCGGTACCGGAGACCATTACGGCCCTGGAGCACGTGGTGCTGGGCGGGCGGATTATTCGCTGACAAAATACGGCTCACGGAGGACTTGGAATAAATTGAAGCTTCAAGTAATTTTAACATGTGAGAGGCCGCCAATGGGACGGCCACCAATGCTAGGAGCCTTCAATGACCGCATCAGCCAGCAGCCAGGATCTTCTTCCTGCCGACCTCGCCATGGGCACCGTGATGCTCAAGGTGGGCGACATGAAGGTCATGACCGACTACTACCAGCGCGCACTGGGCCTTGAGGTGGTCGCCGAACAGGACGGCGGGCTCTACCTTGGCCGCCTGGGACGGCCGTTGGTCCACCTTGCGCCGGCTCCCGGACTGCACCTTCCCGGCAGGGGAGAGGCGGGCCTGTTCCACACCGCGCTCCTCTTCGAGGACCAGGCTTCCCTCGCCGCCACCGTCGCCACTGCCGCACAGTACGAGCCGCGGGCCTTCACCGGCAGCGCCGACCACCTGGTCAGCGAAGCCTTCTACTTCACCGACCCCGAGGGCAACGGCATCGAACTGTACTGGGACCGTCCCCGCAGCAACTGGTCCTGGAACGGGACGGACGTGGTGATGGACAGCCTGGCGCTCCCGCCGCAGCGCTACCTCGAGCAGTACCTCACCGAAGAGTCCCTGGAGGGACAGCGGCAAACGGCCGCCGGCGTGGGACACGTCCACCTCCAGGTTGGCGATGTGCAGACCGCCCGGGATTTCTACGTGGGCACTCTGGGGTTCGAAAAGACCGCAGGCTGGCACGGGCAGGCACTGTTCGTTTCCGCAGGCCGCTACCACCACCACATGGCCATGAACGTCTGGAACAGCCGCGGCGCCGGTCCGCGCAAGGACACCCTTGGGCTTGGCGAGGTGCTCATCGAGGTTCCGTCCGGGGACGACGTCGGAGCGCTGACTGACCGCCTCAAGGTTGCCGGGGTGCCGGCCCACCACACCGGCTCGGAGCTTCGGTTCGAGGATCCGTGGCGCAACCGGATCCGCGTCGCCGTCCGCTGACCGCTGCGGCCTCCTGCGCCACTCCGCGGGAGGCTGGTCCGGCGTGCGGGGGCGGCCCCGCAGCTACTAGGCTGATTCCGTACGGCCGGGCGGCAGGAAGTGTCCGGCGCACAGTTCCGCCAACGGAAGAAGGACACGAGCCATGGGCTTCACCGAGATCTTTGTCGCCACCCATGACGCCGCGCTGAAACATGCCGGCCTCCTTGATGAAGGCCGCAGCGCCTCCGCGGGGGACACTGCTGCGGTGCGGATTGAGGGAATCAGCGATTTTGAACTGGAACAGCTTGGCGATCTTGCCGGGACGGCCGTCCATGCCGGCGGAGCCGACTACGAGCTGACGATGGTGGATGTCGCCAGCGACTCCCTCCTCGCCGTTCCGCCGGCCATGATCCGCGCCCTGGCGGACCTTCTCACTTACGAAACCGAAGGCGAGGGCAACGTCCTCGACGACGTCGCCGAACAGTGGGCCGCCCAGGAGGACATGCCGTTCGGGGCCGCCCAGGCGCGGACGTATGTGCAGCAGCTCGCGGCGCTTGCCGCCGGAATCAATGATTCCGAGCGGACTGGACTCTACGTCTGGTCCGCCTGACCCTCCCGGCCGCGCCCGGGAAACCCTCCCGCAGCGTCACCGGCGGCTACGCCAAGTCGAAATAACGGCGTTCATCTGGCACAATAAACAGGTACTCGATCTGCGTGGCCCCTCTCTCCGCGTCCGGATCCTGTCCTTCGAGCCCGCAAGTACGGCCCGCCCCACGGGTGCAGAAAGCCGGGTTCACCCCTTTTTCTGAAACAGGAGTGACCACAAAAGTGGCCGTAAAGATTCGCCTTAAGCGCTTCGGCAAGATGCGCGCCCCGTACTACCGCATCGTCGTTGCGGACTCACGCACCAAGCGTGATGGCCGCGCCATCGAGGAGATCGGCAAGTACCACCCCACCGAAGAGCCCTCGTTCATCGAGGTTAACTCCGAGCGTGCCCAGTACTGGCTGTCCGTCGGCGCCCAGCCGTCCGAGCAGGTTGCCGCGATCCTGAAGATCACTGGTGACTGGCAGAAGTTCAAGGGCCTGCCGGGCCAGGAAGGCACCCTCAAGACCAAGGTCGCGAAGGAAGCTTTCGTTGCTCCGGAGAAGGGCTCGGTCATCATCCCGGAAGCCATCACCAAGAAGGCCTCCAAGTCTGATGCTGCCGAGGCCCCGGCCGACGCCGAAGCTGAGACCACCGAGGCTGAGTAGATTGCTGGCAGAAGCGCTGGAGCACCTGGTCCGCGGGATCGTTGATTCCCCGGACGACGTCAAGGTCAGTTCAAAGAGCAACCGCCGCGGGGACACCCTCGAGGTGCGCGTTCACCAGGACGACCTCGGACGGGTGATCGGCCGCCAGGGCCGCACGGCACGCGCACTGCGCACCGTGGTGGCAGCACTGGCCGGCGGCGAACCGGTAAGGGTCGACGTCGTCGACACCGACCGCCGCCGCTGAGCGCTCGGCACTATCCAGTTTGCTCCGGCCCCTTCACCACCAGGTGGAGGGGCCGGAGTTCTTTCCCAGCACAAAGCTTCACCAGCACCACCACAACCCGGAACAGAGGAACAGATGCAGCTTCAGGTGGCACGGATTGGCAAGCCCCACGGCATTCGCGGGGAGGTCACCGTCCAGGTGCTTACGGACGCCCCGGAAGACAGGTTTGTCCCCGGAACGGAGTTTGTGGTGGAGCCTGCAGCGTCCGGCCCGCTGACTGTGAGCAGCGCGCGCTGGAACAAGGACATCCTGCTGCTCGGTTTTGAAGAAGTGGCGGACCGCAACCAAGCCGAGACGCTCCGCGGAGCCAAGCTCTTCATCGAAACCGAAGAGCTGGACGAGGACGACGACGAAGGCTGGTATGAGCACGAACTGGTCGGCCTGGAAGCCCGGGTCGAGTCCCGGGTGGTGGGCAAGGTGACAGCCCTCAACACCATGCCGGTCCAGGACCTGCTGGTGGTGACCACCCCGGGTGGCGACGAGATCCTCATTCCGTTCGTGGAACAGATCGTCCCTGAGGTGAACATCGAGGAAGGCTTCATTCTCCTCACCCCGCCGGACGGCCTCTTCGGCATCAACTCGGACGAAGCCGCCGCCCCGGAAGCGGAAGGCAACGCCTAGATGCGGATCGACGTCGTCAGCATCTTCCCCGAATACCTCGCCCCGCTTGAACTCTCGCTGATCGGCAAGGCCCGCCAGGACGGCATCCTGGACCTGCATGTCCATGACCTGCGCAGCTTCACCACGGACAAGCACCGTTCCGTCGATGACACCCCATACGGCGGCGGCGCCGGGATGGTCATGAAGCCCGAGCCCTGGGCGCAGGCACTTTCAGCCGTGGCCGAGGGGCACCCGGATGGGGACCGCAAGCCCGTGTTGATTGTTCCTTCGCCGGCGGGGGAGCGGTTCACCCAGGCCCTCGCTTACGAGTTGGCCGAGGAGCAGCACCTGGCGTTTGCGTGCGGGCGGTATGAGGGCATCGATGAGCGGGTCATCGAATGGGCGCAGGAGCACTTCACGGTCCGGCCCGTGAGCCTCGGCGACTACGTCCTGAACGGTGGGGAAGTGGCGGTCCTGGCCATGGTGGAGGCCATTGGCCGCCTGCTGCCGGGGGTGGTGGGAAATCCCGAGTCGCTGGTGGAGGAATCACACTCCGACGGGCTGCTGGAATACCCGGTCTACACCAAGCCCTCCGTCTGGCGGGAGCGCGAAGTGCCCCCGGTGCTCCTCAGCGGCAACCACGGCCGGATCGCACAGTGGCGCCGCCACGAACAGTACCGCCGGACGGCGGAGCGCCGTCCGGACCTGCTGGAAGGGTTCGACGCCGGCAGCCTCCCGCGCGCGGACCGCACCGAACTGCACAACCTGGGCTACGACGTCGTGGACGGCAGGCTTGTCCGCCGCCCCGGCACGGCAGCTGCACAGCCGGGCTAGGTGTACTCAGTCAGTAGGTTGGTTGCACCTGCTGATGGGTGCTTTGCCTCCGAGGCTGCCGTGGGGCCGGTGGTTGTT